>JBILPO010000309.1:0-3315 GCA_044373805.1 Pelobium sp. | reverse complement strand
GAAAGGCGCACCTTCAATGGTCATGGTGCCACAAATAAATTCATTTGCTTCTGCAATTTGTTGGCGATTAAAACCTAATGCTCTTAAAACATTAAAGTCTGGCGCATTGTATTGCTCGGCTTTAAAGCCCAAGCGTTGTAAACAATCTTCACCTAAAGTCCATACGTTAAAAGCAAAGCCAATTTCAAAAGCAGAAACAATGGCTTTATCTAGGTTTTCTAAATCAGCTTCGGTAAAACCTTTAGACCTTAAGCTATCTGGATTTACATGTGGAGCACCTTTTATAGTGGCAGATCCTTTTGCGTAATTAACAATGGTTTCAATTTCGTCTTCATTGTATTTCAAGTTTCTTAAGGCGGCAGGAACTGCTTGATTAATGATTTTGAAATACCCTCCGCCAGATAATTTTTTAAATTTTACTAAGGCAAAATCTGGTTCAATACCGGTAGTATCGCAATCCATTACCAAACCAATAGTTCCGGTTGGGGCAATTACAGTAGTTTGTGCATTACGGTAACCGTATTTTTCGCCCATTTCTACCGCTTTATCCCAAGCATTGCATGCTGCAGACAATAAGTAATCAGGACAAGTTTTTTGATCAATTCCCGGAGGCAGAATTTCTAATCCTTCGTAAGCATCTGTAGCATTATAAGCAGCATAACGGTGATTACGCATTACTTTTAACATGCTTTCTTTATTCTCTTGATATTTGCCAAAAGTACCCAACTCTCTAGCTATTTCTGCCGAAGTTGAATAAGCAGTACCCGTCATAATTGCGGTAATGGCACCTCCAATTGCTCTGGCTTTGTCGCTGTCATAAGGAATTCCGGCAACCATTAACATAGATCCTAAGTTGGCATAACCTAAACCCAATGTTCTATAATCATAAGATAACTGAGCCACTTCTTTTGATGGAAATTGAGCCATCAAAACAGAAATTTCTAATACGGTTGTCCAAATACGACAAGTATGCTCAAATCCTTTTACATCAAAAATCAATGTTTTTAAATCAAAGAAGTGACGTAAGTTGATAGACGCTAAGTTACAGGCGGTATTGTCTAAGAACATGTACTCAGAACAAGGGTTAGAAGCATTAATTCTTCCTCCTGCTGGACAGGTATGCCATTCGTTAATGGTCGTGTCATACTGCACTCCAGGATCGGCGCAAGCCCAAGCTGCAAATGCAATATCATCCCATAATTTATTGGCATCAATGGTCTTTAATCTTCTGCCATCAGAGCGAGCTGTTAAATCCCAGCCTTTCCCTTCTTCTAAGGCTTTAAAAAATGCATTTGGGATACGAACTGAATTATTAGAATTTTGCCCTGATACGGTTCTGTAAGCCTCTCCTTCGTAATCTGATGCGTAACCAGCAGCAATTAAAGCAGCTACTTTTTTCTCTTCTTCTACTTTCCAGTTTACAAAACTTTCTATTTCTGGGTGATCTAAATCTAAACAAACCATTTTAGCGGCTCTTCTGGTTGTTCCGCCAGATTTGATGGCTCCTGCTGCTCTATCTCCAATTTTAAGGAAAGACATTAAGCCTGATGAGTAACCACCGCCTGATAATTTTTCGCTTTCTCCACGAATACGAGAGAAATTAGTTCCAACACCAGAACCATATTTGAAAATACGAGCTTCGCGAACCCAAAGATCCATAATTCCGCCTTCGTTTACTAAATCATCTTTTACAGACAAAATAAAGCAAGCATGTGGTTGTGGGCGTTCGTAAGCTGAAGTTGATTTTTCTAATTTTTCGGTAACCGGATCAACATAATAGTGGCCTTGGGGACCTCCGGTGATGCCGTAAGAGCTATGTAAACCTGTGTTAAACCATTGTGGGGAATTAGGAGCTGCTAATTGACCAACTATGGTGTAAACCAATTCATCGTAGAATATTTGTGCATCTTTTGGCGTAGCGAAGTAGCCATAGCGCTCTCCCCAAACTCTCCAACAATTGGCCATACGATGCGCAACTTGCTTAATACTTTTTTCTGATCCGGTAGTTCCATCAGCTTGTGGAACACCCGCTTTTCTAAAATATTTTTGTGCTAAAATATCAGTAGCTACTTGTGACCAAGTGTTTGGGACTTCTACATCGTTCATTTCAAAAACCGCATCCCCTGATGGATTTCTGATGACCGAAGATCGTTTGTCGTACGTAAAAAGGTCATAAACGCTTTTCCCCTCTTTACTAAAATGGCGCTGAAATTGTAACCCTTTTCCGGCGTTTTTAACGGCTTTGTTTGCAGAAGATTTTCCCATTGTTGCTAATGATTTTAATTGTTAATCTAATTTAAAAAAATACTTTAAGTGTTTTTAATCAAATTTAATTTCCTAGAGGATACAGTTCATTTGTAGTTTTCCACAGCACTTAGGATAAAATTTAACTGCAACAATTTTTTTATATCAGCAACTTGATTTTCAGTAATTTATGGGTGTGGATAACTAAAGAAAATTGAATCTTATTGCTTTAATGGGAGATTTTTTTAAGAATAAAAGAAGGCTTAATTCAAGCGTAAATTAATTGATTTTTGCCTAGCTAAAAATAGGGGGAAACAAAAAAACCCAATTGATTAAAATTGGGTTTTTTATTATAATTGAAATATATTTTATTCTATTACACTTACTTTAATCATGTTGGTTTTTCCTTTCTTTTCAATCGGAATTGCTGCTGTATTGATTACAACATCGCCAGACTCAATAATTTTTTCGGCTTTTAAAATTTTATTTACTTCACTAATGGTTTTATCGGTGCTGTCAAACTTATCGTAATAGAAACCTTTTACACCCCATAATAAACTTAAGGTATTTAATAAATTGCGGTTTGAAGTGAAAATATAAGTCCCTGCTTTTGGTCTGTGACTACAAATTTGAAAAGCGGTATAACCAGAAGAAGTCATAGAGATAATTCCTGCTGCATTGGTTTTGTCAGCCAAAAATACAGCCGAGCTACAAACCGCATCAGCCATGTAAGTGGCGCAAGTTTCGTCTAATTCTTTTTCTTTAT
This sequence comes from Pelobium sp., assembly GCA_044373805.1. Taxonomy (GTDB): domain Bacteria; phylum Bacteroidota; class Bacteroidia; order Sphingobacteriales; family Sphingobacteriaceae; genus Pseudopedobacter. The sequence continues at coordinate 305 of JBILPO010000309.1, read as the reverse complement.
AGTAAGGGTAAGAAGTGCTTTCTACATGATGAATAATTTTACTCATGGTTTCAATAACAATTAGGGGAAATTCACCAACAGAAGTTTCGCCACTTAACATCACTGCATCAGCACCATCTAAAACAGAGTTAGCCACATCATTTACCTCTGCTCTTGTTGGGCGAGGGGTAGTAATCATGCTTTCCAACATTTGCGTAGCAACAATTACTGGTTTAGAAGCTATATTACATTTTTTAGCAATCATTTTTTGTAAAACGGGCACTTCCTCTAAAGGCATTTCTACTCCAAGGTCTCCACGGGCAACC
>JBILPO010000308.1:0-3319 GCA_044373805.1 Pelobium sp. | reverse complement strand
TGCTGATAAAAGCCCATTCTTCATTTTTCGGTAGAGATATTTTTAAAGTTAAGAAAAATGAAGAATGGGCTTTTATCAGCACTTATGAGAAACTTGGATTCATAAGAAATGGCCATCTTTTAATATTGTCTCCTCAAAAAAAGATTGAACAATTTAAGGTATCACCTAACGGCGATCAAATTCCAGAAAAAATAAATGAAATTCTAAAAGAACAGGCTATTTCATTTTATCAAACAGCAAGTTATTTATATAAAAACAAGCTATATCTAAAGTAAAAACCAGCCAGATAGCTTTTTCCTTTGTTCATTTTGCACTTAAATTATCTCTTTAATAAGACTTAATATTCTCCTATTTTCTCAAAAGTACTACCATAGTTGTATTGTAATTTTTACGAATTTATTTTAACTTAGTTTTATCTATTTTTCAATGTAACTTCTACCAAAGTTGTGTTATTTAAGCTGATACCTAGAAAACTAAAAATGAAAAAAAAACTAAAAATTGGGATTATTACAGACAATAGGGAGATTCCTGCTTGGGCTTATAAAATGTTGGAGATTATTAATGCTAACCCAAACTGTGAAATTGTTTTAATCATAAAAAACTTTACTAAAGAAGTAAAAGAAGTAAACTTCATTAAAAAAATTAGTACTTACATTGACAACATTCTTTATAACTTATGGTACTACTTTGACAAGGAATTAAACAAGTTTAGTCCTGATGCATTTGAACCTAAAGACATTAAAAATCTTTTATTTGAAAATGAAATATCCATAGATCTCCATCAAATTATGGAGTGCGAATTAGAGAAAGTAGAAAAAACCAACCTTGATATTTTAATTAGCTTAAGTTCTAAAACTTTAAGTGGAAATATTCTTAAGGCAGCTAACTATGGGATTTGGTCATTTTATCATGGAGATCATAAATTAAATTTAGTTGGCCAAAATGGGGTATGGGACGTTTTAAAAAACAGCAAAGAGACAGGGGTAATTGTAAAAATTCTAACAGAAAACCATCACGAAGGTACCATTATTAAAAAACTACACTTTTCTGCCAATAGTTTAAGCATCAACAGAAATAAGAATAATTATTACTGGAAAGCACTAACGTTATTACCTATAAAAATTGAAGAACTTTATCAAGCTGGTGAAGAAGAGTTTTTTAAGCGAATTGAGGTTTTAAACCAACATCCCCAATTTTACTCTAAAAAACCTTATAAAACTCCGTCTAATAAAGAAATGTTATACTTTGGGTCAAAACTACTTTTCAAAAAAATAAAAAATAAAATACACGAAACCTTTTATTTTGATCAATGGATTCTGTTATTCAAGCTGAACCCAACCAATACCATTTCAACATCATTTTCTGATTTTAAAAAGATTTTACCTCCAAAAAATAGATTTTGGGCCGACCCTCACATCATTAAAAGAGATGGGAAATATTACATTTTTATTGAGGAATTAATTTACTCGCAAAACAAAGGCTTTATTTCCTTTATAGAAATGGACGAACTGGGCAATTATAAAGAGCCGGTAAAAGTATTAGAAAAAGACTATCATCTATCTTATCCATTTTTGATAGAAGATAATGGAGAACTTTACATGATCCCAGAATCTAAACAAAATAATTCAATTGAATTATATAAATGCATCCAATTTCCTTCAAAATGGGAATTAGAAATAGTTTTAATGGATAATGTGAGAGCAGTTGATTCTACTATCCTTTTTAAAGACAATAAATATTGGTTGTTTTGTAATATCACCAGAGGTAATGGAATATCATCCATAGATGAACTTTTTTTATTTTCCTCTGATAAATTGGTCAGCAACCAATGGACTAGCCATCCCAAAAATCCAATCGTATCAGATATTAAACAGTCTCGCCCAGCAGGTAATTTTTTTACGATTAAAGACAAGCTCTATCGACCATCACAAAATGGATCTAAACATTATGGTTACGCCATGAAGATTAACCATGTTGTAAGCCTTAATGAAAACCATTACGAAGAGAACACCGTAGATGATATATTTCCTGATTGGGAATATCAGCTAAAATCTACTCATACAATAAATTCAGTTGATCATTTAACAGTAATAGATGCTTTAATGACTCGAAAGAAATAATCATATTTTTTCTACTATTAAAAATGCATTTCAAAAAAACCGATTCCATTTTAAATAATAAAGAATATCGGTTTTGGAAAAATATCTCTAAATAATTTTTAAGTTTGAGAGTTATTCAAACTGATAAAATTAATATGCAGAAAAGTTTATTCAGAAAAAAATCAATCTCTAAAATATTACAAGATAGTAAAGACGGTTACGGCGATGGCGAACACGCTAAATTAAACAAAGTCTTAACTGTAAAAGACCTTACTTTTATGGGAATTGCTGCCGTTATTGGAGCAGGGATTTTTTCTACTATTGGCTCAGCCTCTTTTAACGGAGGTCCTGGCGTAAGTATTTTATTTGTATTAACAGCTATCACATGTGGTTTTTCGGCCTTATGTTACGCAGAATTTGCGTCAAGAATTCCGGTTGCGGGTAGTGCTTACACCTATGCTTATGCTTCTTTTGGAGAACTTATTGCTTGGATTATTGGTTGGGATTTGTTAATGGAATATGCTATTGGAAACATCGCCGTAGCTATTTCTTGGAGTGGTTATTTTGTTAATTTGTTAAAAGGCTTTAATATTAATATTCCCGCATACCTCACAATGGACTACTTGTCTGCATATAAGGGTAATCAACAAATCATGGCCTCTGGCGGTTCATTAGAGGGAATTAGTACTAACGTTCAATATGCAGCAGACGCATGGGCTACAGCACCATCTGTAGGGGGCTTAAAAATCATAGCAGATATACCAGCACTTTTAATTGTTTTCTTAATTACTGCTTTAGTTTACATTGGAATTAAAGAAACTAAGAAAGCCACTAATGCAATGGTAATTCTTAAAGTGTTAGTGGTAATTGCTGTTATAGTAATTGGTTTTTTCTATGTAACACCAACAAACTGGCACCCATTTTTACCCAATGGTTTTTCTGGAATGATGAAAGGTGTTTCTGGTGTTTTCTTTGCTTACATTGGCTTTGACGCTATTTCTACCACAGCAGAAGAATGCAAGAATCCTCAAAAAGACTTACCAAGAGGAATGATTTATTCATTGATAATATGTACAGTATTGTATATTTTGGTTTCTTTGGTTTTAACCGGAATGGTCAATTATAGTGAATTACAAGTTGCAGATCCTTTGGCTTACGTTTTTGAAAGAGTGGGGTTAAATAACATTAGTTATGTGATATCTATTAGTGCCGTAATTGCT
>JBILPO010000022.1:0-11477 GCA_044373805.1 Pelobium sp. | reverse complement strand
GGCAATTTCCTGTTCTCATAAGTTCCGATAGTCCGGCTATACGCTACAAATCCACTCGCTCTTATCCTGCGGGTTTTTCGCTGCTATCCGGCTTAGATTACTTAAGATTATGCTACTATCTACTTTTTTATAAATAGTTGAAACAAGATGATTTTTGAATGGATATAAAAAATATAAACTATCAAAAGCAATAGTTATAAATAAGTATTATGTACTAAAACATTTTAAGGAAAGATCAATTTCATTTAACTATTATTTTAAATTGTTTTATTATTAGTTTAATCCGATTATTTAATTTACATTTGCCTAATTAAAAAATAATAAAAATGAGTAATGGAGTAGTAAAATTCTTCAATTCAACCAAAGGATTTGGTTTTATTAAAGAAGACGGAACAGACAAAGAATACTTTGCACATGTTTCAGGTTTAGTAGATGACGTTAGAGAAAACGACGAAGTAACATTCGATTTACAAGACGGAAAAAAAGGATTAAATGCTATAAATGTTAGACTTGCTTAATTAGCAGTTGAATTAATATAAATCACATTTAAAATCGTTAATAACCATTGCCAAAAGCAATGGTTATTTTTTTTATACCCTAATTTTTTAATTTTTTTGAGGTAAAAAGCACTGAATAAAGTTATTAAACCGGATGGAAATGGCAGCCCCGACCAAGAGGGTGGTGTTTGGGATCAAGCGTAAAAGTTGGGGAGGAATAGAATTTAATTATTTTTGTAGAAAGACAACATTTTGGATTCTACATTACTATCAATAATACTCCCAGAAGGGCTTAGCGACTACTTTGAACTGGATAAAGTAGAGACGATTACAGATTCTTACTATATATATCTTAAAGAAAGGAATATACCACCAATAGAGTTTAGCGGTCAAAGACTGAGATCCAAAGGATTTTTCGATGAGATTTCTGTTAGAGATTTTCCTTTACGAGGTAAGCCCTGTTATTTAAAGCTTAAAAGACGGAGATGGCTGAATGTGGATACAGGGAAAATTGTAATTAGGGATTGGAATATGGTAGCTGAAGGCACAAAAATGACTCAAGAGTTTGCATTTTTTTTTGAAAGCCTTTTTGGATTCAAGCCCGATAAGCTGTAAAACACTTGGAAGTTTTTTTGGAGTAGATGGTAAACGTCTGGAAGAACAATACCTCAGGCATTTGAGTGGCTTCACGTGTTGGGAACAAGCTGAACATGCTGCAAACTAGTTGCTTTTCCCTGAGAACTTGGGTGAATACTTATCTATCGATGAAACCAGTCTTTCACAAGGGGAATTATATACGATACTTACCAATAAAGCTGCAAAAGGCAGAAAAGGAGCTTTAGTGGCTATCATTAAAGGCACAGAAAGTGAGTCGGTGATAAAAGTATTACACCAGATCAAGGAGAGGGAAAGAAAAAAGGTTAAAGAAGTTACCCTGGATTTGGCTCCAACTATGGCTAGGATTGTCAAAAGAAGCTTTCCGAAAGCAAAACTTGTTTCAGATAGGTTTCATGTACAACAATTGGCAAATGAGGCTGTTCAGGAAATCAGGATAAAACATAGATGGGATGCCATTGAGCAAGAAAACAAAGAGATGGATCTTGCTAAGGAAACAAAGAAACCTTGGGTTGCCGAACTATTGGAAAATGGGGACACTTTAAAGCAATTATTAGCAAGAAGCAGGTATTTGCTGTTCAAAAAAGAGGTGAACTGGACTCCATCACAAAATCATAGGGCAGAGTTGTTGTTTAAGCTATATCCAGATTTACAGGAAGCCTATAAGATTTCTCAAGAACTATCTTCCATATTGAGCCATTCAAAAAATAGATTAGTCGCTTTTAAGAAATTAGCAATCTGGTATAATAAAATAGAGAGATTAGGCTACAAATCCTTTAATACCATAGCAAGAACCATTCAAAACAACTATGAAACCATATTGAATTACTTCGATAATAAAAGTACAAATGCATCAGCAGAATCTTTTAATGCAAAAATAAAGGCACTTAGATCTCAATTTAGAGGAGTAAGAAATGTTAAATTCTTCCTGTTCCGATTATCTAAAATATATGCTTGATCTAATCCCCAACTTTTACGCTTGTTCCGGTGTTTGGGAAGAGGGCTATAATGTACAGCCGGACTAGCCTATTTTTTTTTGCATTACAGCACCTTTCCAAAAATATATAAACAAAAAAAGGGAAACAAAATGCTTCCCTTTTTTAATAATGGTTTTGAATAGCTTATGGCCAAATTCCCATGTTCATGTAAGAAACGGCAATTTTATCTACTGCACCAATGAAGGCGGCTGTTCTTAAACTACCAATCTTTTTGTTACTCATTTTTATCTCACGAATTTCGTGATAAGAGCGCACCATAGTATCTTCTAAGCCTGAATTTACAATCTCTAATTCAGTTGCTCCTTTAGCAATCATTGCTCTTTGCTCTGGAGTTAAAGTTACACCTGTGGTAGATTCTACCATATTCATGATGTTAATATTAGAATTTTCATCATAACGACGGCCCATGCGACCGAATGCTACGTGAGAAAGATTTTTTAACCACTCGAAGTAAGAAACGGTTACCCCTCCTGCGTTTGCATACATATCCGGAATAATGATTCCACCGTTTTCTATGAATGCTGCTGCTGCTGCTGGGGTTGTTGGGCCATTTGCACCTTCGGCAATAATTTTAGCTTTAATTCTAGCTATATTTTTATCGGTAATTTGGTTCTCTAGAGCGGCTGGCACTAAAATATCACAATCTTGCTCTAAACCTTCTGAAGAATCTTTAAATTCTTTTGCTGCCTTTGGGTATCCTAAAATTGATCCTGTAGATTTTCTGTGGTTGAAAACATCGTCTAAATCTAAACCATTTTCATTATAGATGGCTCCTTCATACTCACAAAAACCAACTACTATTGCTCCAAATTCTATTAAGAATTTAGCGGAATGATAACCTACATTACCTAATCCCTGAACAATCACTTTTTTACCCGCTAGGCCAGCTGTAAGACCCAAAGCATTCATATCTTCTGCAACAGAAACACATTCCCTAATAGCATAAGCTACGCCCCTGCCTGTAGCTTCTCTTCTACCCGCAATTCCATGTAATGCAATGGGCTTTCCTGTAACACAACCTAAGGCATCTAACTGCCCTGGATTCATGGTTAAATAGGTATCAGCAATCCATGACATTTCTCTCTCACCTGAACCATAATCTGGAGCGGGAACATCTATACCGGGACCAATAAAATTCTTTTTGATTAATTCTACAGTATATCTACGAGTAATATTTTCTAACTCGGCTACTGTATAATTTTTTGGGTTGATTTTGATTCCACCTTTCGCTCCCCCAAAAGGTACGTTAACAATAGCGCATTTATAAGTCATTAACGCGGCTAATGCCATTACTTCGTCTTCGTTCACCATTTCGCTGTAGCGAATGCCACCTTTTGTAGGCGACATGTGGTGTGAGTGTTCTACTCGCCAAGCATGAATAATTTCAAAACTATTCCCTCTTCTTATTGGGAACTGGAAACGATAAACACTGTTACACGCTTTTATTTGGCTGAGTAATCCTTTATCGTGATTAGTAAATTGAGCTGCCTGATCTACGTATTGACACACATCATCATAAAAATGTGGTTCTTCTGTAAATATAACCTCGCTTGCTTTGGCCATAATGCTATAATTTGGTTAAAATTGGGATTAAATTTTACTGCAAATTTGAGTTAAAAAAACCCATACTTGCAAATGAAAAAAAGTTAGTGTTTTAACTACACATTTGTTCTTTTGAAATAAACCTTGGTTTAAATTATTTAAACTAGGTATTTGAACCGTTTTTATTTTTCAATTTTTTTTAATCTTTTATCAATAGTGAAGAGATAAACTATAAAAGAGAGAAAAAGCAGTGTCATCACGGCAACAACCACGTAAATTTTACCCGAACTTCTAAGCTCATCTGCCATTTCAATTTTACCTTCTTGAGCAAAAACACCCATTGAAATAATAAAGAAGCTGAACAGTGATATTAGTTTTTTCATAAGATTCTATTTGTTTTTAAAGTAATAATATTGGCAAAATAAAATAAACAGGTACTAATCTATTTGGTTTTGTTTGTTTTCTATTAATCTGATTCGGTATCTGATGGTCATGATCCAAACAGAAATTAATATCCAACCTAAAACGGCTGGGTAAAATACAAATCTCATGTTACGGTCTAAATCATAAGTACCAAAACCTGGATTTCCACCGTTACCTGGATGTAATGAATCTGTAAGGCGAGGTAAGATAAACAACAAAACAACCATTGCAGGGAAAGCGAAAATGTTATAAATGGCTGATATTTTTGCCCGTTTTTGCTCTTCCTCAATTGAGCTTCTTAAAACAATATAAGCCAGATACATTAAAGTTGAAATGGCTGCACTGTTTAATTTTGGATCATTTGGCCAAGGAGATCCCCAAGTATAATTAGCCCAAATCATACCTGAAGTTAAACCTATAAACCCAAAAACTATACCTGTATTTACGCTTTCTACCGCTATTAAATCATGGTTTTCATTCCCAGAATTAAGGTATCTGATGCTATAAATTACAGACACCAAATAAACTACTATCATGGCAAACCACATAGGCACATGGAAATATAAATTTCTGATGCTTTCATGCAATATGGGTAATTCTGGAACTTGAATTAATAATCCACCTATAACGGTATAAAGAACCAATATTGAAGCCAGAATTTTCCACCAATTTTTATACATAAAGAATGATTTTTAATCTCGCCAAAGGTAAGGAAATAGAAGTAAAGAAATCACGATTACGATTAGATTTATGGAACACAAAACACCAATTTCATCTAAAGAAACAGACCTGTCTAGACCGTCCATTGCATTTTTAGACAGTTTAATAATGAGCATAAGCAAAGGTATAATTACGGGAAAACTCAAAATAGCCATTAATGTCCCATTATTACTTGCTTTAGCCGCAATGGCAGATATCATAGTGAAAACGGTAGAGAAACTAATAGCGCCTAAAAGTACGGCAACAAGATATAAAGGCACATCTCCTACATTATTTTGAAAAACAATGCTGTAAAAAGCAAGAGCTATGGTTGCCATTAAAATCATTAGTAATATGTTATAAATGATTTTTGCAATAATAATAGCTTGCGGACTGGCAATTTGATAGTAATATAACAACCTCCCCTTACTTTCCTGTATAAAACTTTTTGCTATGGCATTAATTGCTGCAAATAATAGAATTATCCAAAAAAGGGCATTCCAAACTAAGGGAGGCGTAGTTTTAAAAGAAAGGTAGCAAACGAAAACGGTAGAAATTACATAAAGTAAAATCCCATTAAAAGCATACTTTGATCTCCATTCTAATAGAATTTCTTTTTTTAAAAGAAAACGTACTTGAGTTATTAAATTCATGCTTTACAAAGTTAATAAAGCTTTCTATTTGTAGATAAAAATCCGATATTTAAAAATGCCTTTAATTTATTTAGACTCTCCTATTGGTAATATAGAAATTACCGAAACAATGGGATTTATTTCTTCTATCGTTTTTGTGAATGATAAAACAAATAAGGAAGAGCTTACCCCTTTATTAAAAGAAGCGAAAGAACAATTAAAAGGATATTTTGAAGGGAAAACACAGGCATTTAAATTCCCCATTCTGCTAAATGGCACTCCTTTTCAACAACAAGTTTGGGGAGCTTTAAAAGAAATTCCTTTTGGGGTGCAAATTTCTTACACTACTCTTTCTGTAAATATGAAAAATCCTTTGGCAATAAGAGCAATTGCAGCCGCAAATGGAAAAAACAATAATTTAATTGCCATTCCCTGTCACAGAGTAATAGGAATTAATGGCGAAATGACTGGTTATGCGGGAGAAATATGGCGTAAAAAGTGGCTACTAAATCATGAAACTAAAATTATTGAAATTGGACAGGCTAGTTTAGATTTCTAATCTTTATCAATATTTTAAATATTGAATTGCATCTAACATTAAACAAAAAATAACCCAATATTTAAAATTATATTTTCAAATATTGGGTTATAAATAAAAGTGATGGATATTATTTATTATCGGTAATCTCCATTTTTTCTGCAAAATGAGCGCAATAGTCTCTCAGATCTTCTACAATATTGGTTTCTCCGGTTGCTCTCAAAAAGCTATCGGCCATAGTTTGTAAGGTTTCATAAAAAAAACGTTTCATTTCGTCTACGGGCATATCTTTTGTCCATAAATCTATTCTTAAGCTGTTTTTATAATTATGATCCCAAAGTGCTAGCATCATAGATTTTACAGCTAAAGCCTCTTTATTTTCAGCATCTGTAGATTCCCAGGTAATATTCTCTGGCACATTATTATCGTCTAATTCAATGGTTAATTTAATTTCTGCTTTTTTCATTCGTTGTTTTTGTTTTTTATTGCAATGAAGCAATCATGATTTGCTGATAAATACCCTGCATTAAGGCAAAATCATGATGGTTTCATATTCTTTGAAAAATAATCATCATCACTATTATTAAAATGATGAATGAACCTTGTATTAACCAGATCCATTTAGCGCTTTCAACAAATCTTCTAAATAAAATATCAGTTAAAAAGAGGATGATTGCCAATGCTAAAGTATAAAGCACTTTTATGGTGTTGCTAACCCCACTTTTATTGGTATCAAAACCTAACAAACAATAAATGGCGTAAGTAATACAAACTGCCACTACTAAATTTAAAGGCGTTATTTTTACACTCAACTTATTCATTATTTGTACTTTTTCTTTTTTGCAGCACTCATTTTTACTCCACCTGCTTTTGCTCTGGCTTGTTTAAACTTATTCTTTTGATTTAATGTCTTTTTCTCATGAAAAGCGCCTTTGAATTCAGGATCTTCTCTTCTTTTTTGTAAATCAATTTCTTTTGCAATATCCTGGCGCTCTTCGTAGGGTGTTTCTTCAATAAAAACCTTGTCGGGAATAGTTTGCAAAGGAATTTGCTGTCTTATTAATTTCTCTATTTTTTGAATAAAATATTCTTCAGCAGGATTACAAAAAGTAACGGCCTTACCTAAGTTATAAGCTCTTCCTGTTCGCCCAATTCGGTGAACGTAATCTTCGTAAATTACCGGAACATCAAAATTTATGACATGACTAACATTAGAAACATCTATACCTCTAGCGGCTACATCTGTGGCAACCAAAATTCTAACCTCATCATTTTTAAATGCATTGATAGAGTTAATTCTAGTGTTTTGACCTTTGTTAGCATGTAAAACCTTTACATGTTTATCGTTAAAACGCCTTAATAAAAACTTGTAAACGTTTTCTGCATTGGCTCTGCTTCGGCAAAAAACAATTAATTTAGTTACCGTTTCATCATCTTCAACAAAAACCTTTAATAAATTAATTTTTGTTTTAAAGTTAGGAACATGATATAACTCTTGTTCTACTGTTGTTGCCGGGGTGGCTTGTGGCGTAACCTCTATTTTTGTTGGCCACAATAAAAAGTTCTCAGCTAGTTTTTCAATTCGCTCGCTCATGGTAGCAGAAAAAAGCATGTTTTGCCTTTTTTGAGGTACCACTTCTAAAATTTTATTGATTTGAGGCATAAAGCCCATATCCATCATTTTATCGGCTTCATCTAAAACTAAAATCTCTAATTTTTTGGTTACAATGTAACCTTCTAAATAAAGATCCATGAATCTGCCGGGTGTTGTGATTAAAATATCTAAGCCTTTTTTAATCTCTTCTATTTGAGTTTTTGGACCTAAACCACCGTAAATTACATAAGAACGTAAATCGGTATACTTAGAATAAGCCTTTACATTTTCGGCTATTTGCATGGCCAGCTCTCTGGTTGGGGCAACAATTAAACCTCTTATATCATTCCCTTTAGCATATTTAAGCTTCATAATCATGGGCAGAACATAAGCTGCGGTTTTACCTGTACCAGTTTGCGCAATACCTAAAACGTCTTGTCCGTTTAATATCGGCGGAATCGCTTTTTCTTGAATGGGTGTAGGTGTTTCATAACCGGCATCAGCAATAGCATTTAATACTTGTCGGTTAAAATCGAAATCCTCAAAAGTTTTGGACATTTGGCAAAGATACGATTTGATTTACGATGTACGATTTTAGATTGAAGATTTTGATCTTTTGATTTATATCTTCGTATTTAATATTGAATTTAAGATCATTAATAGCTTAACAGGCTAGGCAAATTCAGGAAATCTTTTAAATAAATATCCAAATTAGCAACCATGAACACATATCTCATCAAAAATGCAATTATCATCAATGAAGGAAAACAATTTGAATCAGATGTTTATATCAAAAACCAAAGAATTGAAAAGATTGGAACGTCGCTTTCTATAGCAGGTGCACAAGAAATAAATGCAGAAGGTAAATACTTATTTCCAGGTTTTATTGATGACCAGGTCCATTTTAGGGAACCCGGCTTAACGCATAAGGCAGAGATTTACACCGAAGCAAAAGCAGCAGTAGCTGGCGGAATTACTTCTTTTATGGAAATGCCCAACACAGTTCCCAATACTTTAACGCAAGATTTATTAGCTGATAAATACGCCTTAGGTGCAAAAAAATCATTGGCTAACTATTCCTTTTTCATGGGAGCTTCTAATGATAATCTGGAAGAGGTTTTAAAAACTGATGTGAAAAATGTTTGTGGGATTAAGGTATTTATGGGTTCTTCTACAGGAAATATGCTGGTAGACAATGAAAAAACTTTAGAAGGAATTTTCAAGAATGCACCAACCTTGGTGGCTACCCATTGCGAGGATGAAGCGACCATTCAAAAAAACCTTCAAATTTTTAAAGAAAAATATGGAGATCATTTAACTCCTGAGATGCATCCTCTCATTAGAAATGAAGAGGCTTGTTACTTGTCTTCATCTTTTGCCGTTAATTTGGCTAAAAAACACGGAACACGCTTACATATTCTACATATTTCTACAGGCAAAGAAACTTTTCTTTTCCAAAATGATATCCCACTAAAAGATAAAAAAATTACCGCAGAAGCTTGCATTCATCACCTTTGGTTCACTGCTGAAGATTATAAAACCAAAGGAAATTTTATTAAGTGGAATCCAGCAGTTAAAACAGATCAAGATCGTGATCAAATATTGAAAGCGGTTTTAGACAATCATATTGATGTAATTGCTACAGACCACGCCCCTCATACTTTAGAAGAAAAATTACAACCTTATGCAAAAGCACCTTCTGGCGGTCCATTGGTTCAGCATGCTTTTAATGCTTTGTTTGAATTGTATCATCAGGGGAAAATAAGTTTAGAGAAAATTGCAGAGAAAACGGCTCACAATCTGGCAATTTGTTTTCATATTAAAGATAGAGGTTTTATAAGAGAAGGTTATTTTGCCGATTTAGTCTTGGTTGATTTAAATTCAGCTTATGAAGTAAATAAAAGTAATATTTTGTCTAAATGTGGCTGGTCGCCGTTTGAAGGGCAAAAATTTCATTCTCAAATCACTCATACTTTTGTAAGTGGCCATTTGGCTTTCGCCAATGGTATATTTGATGAAAATAAATTGGGTGAAAGATTGATTTTTGAAAGATAATATTTTTAGATAACCCACGGGTTATCTAAGATTTAATACCCATTACAAAAACGGATTATCCGAGGATTATCCCTATGTAAAACATTTCTTAAACTGCGTAGGGATAACCCTCGGGTTATCCTGTCGAGGTTATCCTAATTAAGGTTATCCTCAAATTAAACACCATTTCCCAAGCCGTGACATTTTATTAACATTGCATCTCGTAAAACTGATTACCTTTGACGTTGTTAAAATATTATGGCAAAAGTTTCAATTAACCTGGCAACAGCCTCTATACAAAAAGAAGATATTATTGTTGGAATAGATTTAGGCACCACCAATTCTTTGGTAGCATTTATCAATCCAGATGGGCAACCCAAAGTGATTAACGATATGGGAAGAGGTGTTTTAGTTCCCTCTGTTGTGCATTTCAGCAAAATTGGAGCCCCTTTAGTTGGAAATGAAGCTAAGGAATTTTTAATTACTGAACCTGAAAACACCATTTTTTCTGTCAAGAGATTATTAGGTCGCTCTTACCAAGATGTAGCAAAACATAAAGATTTTTTCTCCTACAAAATTATTGACGACACTAACAACGAAAGTTTGGTGAAAATAAAAGTCGGCGATCAATTTTATACTCCTATTGATCTTTCAGCCCTTATTTTAAAAGAATTAAAAGATAGAGCCGAACATACTTTAAAAACTAAAATAAGCAAAGCTGTAATTACTGTTCCAGCTTATTTTAATGATTCTCAGCGCCAAGCCACTCGAGATGCTGGTAAATTAGCAGGTTTAGACGTATTAAGAATTGTAAACGAACCTACAGCAGCATCGTTGGCTTATGGTATCGGGTTAAACCCTGAAGAAGAAAAAACCATTGCCGTTTACGATTTAGGAGGAGGAACTTTTGATGTTTCTATCCTTAAAATTCAGAATGGAATTTTTGAAGTGCTATCAACTAACGGAAATACTTTTTTAGGTGGTGATGATTTTGACAGAGCCATAGTTAATTACTGGATTGCTGAAAACAACCTCAAAAATGAAATTCCGATGCAGGAATTACGCTTAAAAGCTGAAGAAGCCAAAATAGCAATGAGCCACCAAAACTTATTCAACGAAAAAATTGGAGATATTTTTTGCACATTGGATAAGCAAACTTTCGAGAATTTGATTGCAGAGAAAGTAGAAGAAACTATAGTTGCTTGCCAAAATGCATTAAATGATGCCGACTTAAAACCATCAGATATCGACGAAATAGTAATGGTTGGCGGTTCTACCAGAACTCATTTGGTAAAACAAAGAGTAACTGAGTTTTTTGGCAAAGCAGTACATGATAATATTAACCCAGATGAAGTAGTTGCCTTGGGTGCCGCTTTACAAGCTGATGTTTTAGCAGGGAATAGAAAAGATATTTTATTGCTAGACGTTACTCCGCTTTCTTTAGGGATCGAAACTATGGGTGGTTTAATGGATATTATTATTCCAAGAAACTCTAAAGTACCTACTAAAGCTGGTCGCCAGTATTCTACCTCCATAGACGGGCAAGTAAACATGAAAATTGCTGTTTACCAAGGCGAAAGAGATTTGGTAAAAGAAAACCGAAAATTAGCAGAATTTGACTTAAAAGGTATTCCTTCTATGCCGGCAGGCTTACCTAAAGTTGATATTAACTTTTTGCTTAACGCCGATGGAATTTTAACCATTCAGGCTATAGAATTACGTTCTGGAGTAAAACAACAAGTAGACATTAAACCGACTTATGGTTTAAAAGACGAAGAAGTTGAGCAGATGCTTTTAGACGCTGTGGTTCATGCAAAAGATGATGTTACCGAACGTATGATTATTGAGGCCAGAACAGAAGGTGAACAAATGGTTTATACCGTAGAGCGCTTCTTAAATAAGAAC
>JBILPO010000307.1:0-3338 GCA_044373805.1 Pelobium sp. | reverse complement strand
AAACCCAAGGCAAAAAAAGTATTAAAAGCCAAAACACAGCTAGTTCCAGAACTCGAGAACGAGGAAGTACCAAAACCCAAGGCAAAAAGAGTATCAAAAGCCAAAACACAGCAAGTTCCAGAACCCGAAATAGTAAAAGAACCCGAGACTGAGGCAGTGGCAAAACTCAAAACAAAAAAAGTATCAAAACCCAAGACAGAAGAAAAAGAGCCAAAAGCAATTCCACCTGTCGATTTATAATTCATAAATTATTTTATAGAGCTATCAAGCATTTGATAGCTCTATCTTTTTTAGAAAAAGTCAAACAATTTAATATTATATTTGTCATACTAACTATTAATATGACAACTGAAAAATTCAATACTTACTCTTATCTACTAGATCGTACCAATCGAAAGATAAAACAGTATGCTCAAAGCAAATTCAAAGAAGAGAATTTTGATATTACCGTTGATCAATGGTTAATTCTAAAAAACCTGAGTTTACATAATGATCAAAACCAAAGTCAATTAGCAGAACTTACAGGAAAAGATCACCCTACCCTTACCAGAATTCTTGATTTATTGTGTAAGAAAAACTTAGTAGAACGTAGAGCAAGCGAAGGAGACCGACGAAGTTTTATTATTCACCTTACCCAATATGGTATTCAAAAACAAAATGAATGGGCACCAAAAGTGGCAGAAATAAGAACTAAGGCTTGGGAAAACCTTAGCGAAAAAGATTACGACGATTTAAAAAGAATTTTAAACACCATATACCAAACATTATCATGAGCAATCATACCATTATACATACAGATTTATGCATTATTGGCGCTGGTCCAGTTGGGCTATTTGCAGTTTTTGAAGCAGGTTTACTAAAAATGCGTTGTCATTTGGTTGATGCCTTGCCACAAGTTGGTGGACAATTATCAGAGATCTACCCGCACAAACCCATTTATGATATTCCGGGTTATCCAGAAATTAAAGCGCAGGAGTTGGTAGATAATTTAATGGCTCAAATTAAACCTTTTGATCCTGGTTTTACCTTAGGAGAAAGAGTAGAGAATTTAAAAAAACAAGAAGATGGAAGTTTCATCATCAGCACTAGCGATAAGACAGAAATTCATTGCAAAGCAGTGGTTATTGCAGGCGGATTAGGTTGCTTTGAACCTCGTAAACCAGATATCCAAAATCTAGAACTTTTTGAGGGCAAAGGGGTAAGCTACATGGTTAAAAATCCAGAAGTATATCGCGATAAAAAAATAATACTAGCCGGCGGTGGAGATTCTGCCTTAGACTGGACTATCTTTTTGGCTAACATAGCTAAAGAAGTAACCTTAATTCATCGTGGCGATACTTTTAGAGGTGCGCCAGACTCGGCCGAAAAGGTTTTTCAACTCGCAGAAATGGGTAAAATTAACTTGGTTTTATCCTCTCATCTCACCAAAATTAATGGAAACCAACATTTAGAAGAAGTACATATTGTTGGCAAAGATAAAGAAGAACGCATTTTAAAAACAGATTATTTGATTCCTCTTTTTGGCTTGAGTCCTAAATTGGGTCCAATTGCCGAGTGGGGTTTAAATATAGAAAAATCAGCTATTTCCGTGAATACAGAAGATTATTCTACCAACGTAGAGCGCATTTATGCCATTGGCGATATTAATACTTATCCAGGTAAACTAAAATTGATTTTAAGTGGTTTCCATGAAGCAGCTTTAATGGTTCAAAGTGCCTTCAAATTTGTTTATCCCGATCAAAAATTATCTTTCAAATACACTACCGTTTATGGTGTAAACAGCTTTTAACATGATAAAATTAACTGTAATAGACCGAGACGACAGCGCTCAAGAAATAGAAATTCCCGAAGGAATTAACCTCAACTTAATGGAGGTTTTAAAAGCATCTGATTATAATATTTTAGCAACATGTGGTGGCATGGCACTTTGCGCAACCTGCCATGTTCAAGTTTTAGAAGGCTTAAATCAACTACCCGAACCACAAGATACTGAACTAGATATGTTAGATACCTTGCCTGATGCAACATCAGAAAGTAGGCTGGCATGTCAATTGAAGGTTAACGAAAAATTAGAAGGTATTGTCATAAAAATCAGAGGCGATATTGTATAATCATCAACATTAATATATGGAAAGCAAGCAAAATCAATTCCCAAAAGTCATAATCATAGGTGGCGGCTTTGGCGGAATACAACTCGCGAAAAGACTAAAAAATAAAGAAGTAGATATTTTAATGCTCGACAGACATAATTATCATACTTTTCAACCGCTACTATACCAAGTGGCTACCGGTGGTTTAGAACCAGATTCTATTGCTTTTCCACTTCGTAAGGTTTTTAAACACCAAAAAAACTTCAACTTTAGAGTGGCTGATGTTCAGCAAATCATCCCCTCAGAAAATAAAGTAATTACAGATATTGGCGAATACAGCTATGATTACTTAGTGTTAGCCACTGGCTCTGAAACTAACTTTTTTGGACAAAAAGAAATAGAACATTTTGCTATGCCCATGAAAACCGTTCCCGAAGCATTAAATCTACGCTCCTTAATTCTTCAGAATTTTGAGGAAGCATTGATGGAAAGAGATGCCGTTAGAAAAGAAGCACTCATGACTTTTGTGGTGGTTGGTGGTGGACCAACCGGCGTAGAAACTGCTGGTGCTTTAGCCGAGCTAAAAAATCATGTTTTGGTAAATGACTATCCAGAATTAGACATTAACAACATGAAAATTTACCTCATAGAAAATGATGAAAGATTGCTTTCTCCATTTTCTTTAGAAGCATCTACCAAAGCCAAAGATTTTTTGGAGAATATGGGCGTAAAAGTACTGGTAAAAACCAAGGTAAACCATTATGACGGGGATAAAATCACTTACAGCGATGATAAAGAAACCATTTTTACTAAAGCTGTAATTTGGAGCGCTGGGGTTAAAGGAGCTTTAATTCCGGGTTTAGAAAATGCTGAATTAGCCAGAGGCGGTCGGTTAAAAACTACCAATTATAACTTAGTAAATAGTTATGAAAACATTTTTGCTATTGGAGATTTAGCTTATATGGAAACCGAGGATTTCCCTAATGGGCATCCTGGGGTGGCACAGGTGGCCATACAACAAGGTCAGCAGCTGGCAACCAACCTCGTTCGCATTATTAATAATGAGAAAGCCCATGCTTTTGATTACTTTGATAAAGGCTCTATGGCTACCATTGGTAGAAATAAAGCCGTAGTAGATTTAAAATACTGGAAATTTCAGGGATTTTTTGCCTGGCTAACCTGGATGTTTATCCATTTGCTTTTCTTAGTTGGCTTTAGAAACAAACTAGTGACTTTGATGAACTGGAT
>JBILPO010000306.1:0-3362 GCA_044373805.1 Pelobium sp. | reverse complement strand
GCTTTAGAAAACGGTCGTTGGGGACCTTTTATTCGTTTTGGAAAAGAAATGCTGAAATTGGGTAAAAACCCAGCAAGTGGAGAAAAATATACGCCAGAAGACTTGGCCATCCTTACCTTAGAAGAAGTTAAAAAACTCATTACCGATCAAATTCCGGATGCTTTTGAGCCTAAAACTAAAACTGCAAAAAGAGCTAAAAAGCCAGCCGTTAAAAAACCAGTAGCCAAAAAGGTATTAGTTAAAAAGAAATAATTATTATGAGAAAAGACATTCCAGAAAATATTGTGGAAGATGTTTTTGTAGCCGTAGTGCTAGAATCAGAAACTCCCGAAAGCAAAATATGGAATGTCTATATCATTAACCTGAAAGATGAGCCAATAGAAACCATATTGGTAACCTCTAGCGGCTTTGGGATTAGAAACGGGGAAGAAGTTAAAACTTCTACCCTACGCCACATGATTCCCTTAATTGAAGCCAAATCTTTTGCAAAAATAGAAGCCATAGACGAAGAGGTCTTTGGCCTAAACAATCAGTATTGGATTAGCTATTACATTGGCAAAGAGATTTTCGATAAAAAATTCATTTTCCTACCCGAAAGCATCGTAGAATCTAATTTTATCAAAATTCCTGTGGTAAATAAGCCGGGGGTGATGATTGGCAAATAGGTTTTCCTTTTTTAGAAAAGCAATTTCATCACATTTACGTCCCACCAGTCGGGCTGTACAGGGCTTCACTTTGTTACGGTGCTACGTTGCACTTTGCACAAACCCTTACCATCCCGTTTATTATACTTAGGCTTTTGCTACTAAGTTAGTTTTTTAAAAAAAGCAGCTCGAATTTAATTGTGTGGTTAAATCATTTCCACGCTGTTCAATTTGTTAGCGTAAGCGCAACTCGAACTTGCAAATGAAAAGGATTTGCAATCCGCCTAAACCCTATTGCAAATCAAGATAAAAAATTCAATATTTATGAATGGCATTTACCCTAAAGCCCAAAGCCTTGGTTTGTGTCCTCACGCAACAACGTTTCTAAACTTAAGTTAAAGTTTAGTTCGTTAGGACACGAACCAAGACGGTAGGATTAATTTAAAATTTATGAAAGAGCATTTAACTCCGTTTAAAAATTCGAGAACTGGCAAAATAGTTTTTATCCTGAGTATCATTGCCTCTGGATTTTGGTGGTTAGGACAGGTTGTAAATGTATATAATATTGCTTTAGTTGGTGCAATATACGAGCTTCTGTGGCTTCCAATGCTAGCTATGTTATTTACGCTACCCATAATTTCACTGATATGGTTGGTAAAAGAAAAGTTTAATGTTAAATCACTTTATATCTATTCTATGCTTATAATTTTCACAACTATTTTGTTTATGGTTTTTAGTAAATAAACTCCTAATTATTGTGTTTATCTTACCAAAAACAAAAAAAGGAATTTTGATTTTCACAAACTCTGACACAGGTTTAAGTGTTTACGAAAACTTATTGAAACATTATTTGGGTAAAAACGGACAAAAAATTATTGATCTAGAAACGAAATAAAAAATTAATAAATCCATCTAGTATTTTAAAAAGTAATAACTCACGTTTTTAAACCGGATTGAAACGTTTACCGGCCTTGTGATTAATGCCTAGCGATTGGCAAGTGGGAAGGCCGTGGCGTATGAGTGCAAAGCCGGACTGCCCTAAGTGATTTGCAGAATAGCACCTTTTCAAAAAATAAGTATACTAAGGTTTTGCAAACCTATTATTATAAATTCACGGCTATTTATTAACACTCAATCCTGAAAACATGCAAACAGAAACAATATTTGAAGGCTTAAAAAGATTTAACCATCAAATAGATCAATTAGAAATTCTGTTGGTATTGGCCACAGCTACTAAAAACCCAGCGCTAACCTTATATAAGTCTAAATCCCGACAGGTGCTATTTAATTTAGAGGCGCTTTGTCGCATTTATAAAAACCTGCATAACAAGAAACGATTTGAAAGAATGTTACTTGCTTTCAAAACTTTAGAAGATCAATTAGGTAAAATAGATTACTATGATTCTTACATCGAAGAATTTATACCTCAAGCAAATTTCCCTAAAGTTTTACTCGATAATTTAACCTCTCATTACCACCAAGAACTAGAAAATTTAGATAAAATTTTAAAAAATGAGCGATGGATTGATGAAGATCAAACGAAACTTAACACTATAAAAATGGAATTAGCAGCTGCTTCATGGAAATCTGCTAAAAAAGACAGAAAAAAAATTACTAAATTTCTAATAGAGGAAATAGACAAGATTGAGGAAGATTATAAAAATGGAGTACTCAACTTTGCAGATTTGGAACATGGTGTGCATGAATTTAGAAGGCAAATACGTTGGATTAGTATTTATGCATTGGTTTTAAATGGACTAATTCAATTAAAACCTGAATTAGAAATTAAACCTGAATTAGAAAAATACCTCACCAAAGAAACCATTAATAATCCGTTTAATATACTTCCAGAAGCAAAAGAAGGCATAGAACCCATTTACATTAACGCTTCTTATTTTTATGCGTTAAGCTGGTTAATAGCTAAAGTTGGCGATTTAAAAGACGAAGGTTTAAGAATCATTTGCCTTGAAACTGCCCTAAAGGAAACAGCTTTTGTTGAGGAACGAAAAATTAAAAAAGAAACCAAAATTTTAGCCAGAAATAACCATCAGTCCCCAAGTAGAATTAAAAAAGAAATGAAAATACTTGCTGATTATTTTATGTTCAAAGCTCAGGTTTTATCACATATTAAAAGTGATATTGGAAATGCTATATAGCCACTTCTTCCAACAAATCAATAAACCAAAAGCCTAAATTTTTAGGTTGATCATTAATTGGTTGCAAACAATTATCGTCGGTGTTTTTTGGGGCAGGAAAAGCTTTAAATACCTTTTCCCCTAAAGTATAAAGGAATTGAATTTTTAAAAATGGGTCCATCAAAAGTAAAAGTGTGGAATTCGCCATTTTCTCCGCAAATATCTACATCAGCAGGAAATTCTTTAATCAGTTCAGCAGTAATAATTTCACCAACTAAATTTCCTAACCTTTCTTGCGTACAAGCTATTACTGTTTTAAATTTTAAGCCTAAAAACTCGTTCATTAGTTCTTGAGTATCTCTTTTCCATAAAGGGAAAATTGCTTTTAAACCCACTTCTGCTAAACGGTCTTCTCGGTATTTCTTTAAATCCTCTAAAAAAATATCTCCAAAAATGGAGTGGGTAATTCCTTCGCTTTTTAATTTTTCTAAATGAAAGCTCATGGTTTCATCATATTCTTTCATTCCCGGCATTTCGGGCAACCTAATTTCATACAGAGGAATGCCAATGGCTTTGGCTTGCT
>JBILPO010000305.1:0-3367 GCA_044373805.1 Pelobium sp. | reverse complement strand
AGATTTTTAATTCCTTGATATTATGCATTTCCTATCTTAAATTTTTCTTCGGTTTTACAAGTTCTCAATACCCAATACTCAAATCGCAATACTAATTACGTAGTGGTTTCCCTTTTGTGATGATACTCTGAATTCTTTCCAAAGTTTTCTTCTCTCCGCATAAACTCAAAAACGCTTCTCTTTCTAAATCCAGTAAATATTGTTCGGTTACTATGCTTGGCGCAGATAGATCTCCACCACACATGACGTAGCCTAGTTTTTGAGATATTTTTTGATCGTGTTCTGAAATGTAATTACCAGATTTCATGGTGTTGGCGCCGGCGTAAACCATTCCCAAACCAAATTTCCCTAATACTTTAATATCCGTTCTTCTAACGGGTTGGGTGTATCCAGCATCAGCTAATTCTAAAGCTTTTTCTTTTGCATCGGCGATAAGCCTACTCCTATTCATAGAAATGGAGTACTTATCTTTTAATAAGTAACCTAAATCAAAAGCCTCTTTTCCTGAGGCTGAAACTTTAGCCATTGCAATAGTGATGAATCTATCTTTCAATACATTTTGCTCTATTTGTCCTTCGGCAAAGGCATCAGAAGCTCTTAAAGCAAACTCTTTGGTTCCGCCGCCACCTGGAATTAAACCCACTCCAAATTCTACTAATCCCATATAAGTTTCGGCACTGAGTTGAACATGATCTGCATGTAAACAAAACTCGCAACCGCCACCTAAAGTAAGGTTATGAGGCGCTACAACTACCGGAATAGAAGAATAACGTAAACGCATGGCTGTATTTTGGAACATCTTTATCGCCATATTCACTTCATCCCACTCTTGTTCTACGGCCATCATAAAAATCATCCCAACGTTGGCTCCGGCAGAGAAATTTGCCCCATCATTACCAATTACTAAACCTCTGTAGTCTTTTTCGGCAATATCAATGGCTTTGTTAATCCCGCTTAAAACTTCGCCACCAATGGTATTCATTTTGGTATGAAACTCTAAATTCAGAATTCCATCTCCTATGTCTGTTAAAGTTGTACCTGCATTTTTCCAAATGGTTTTGTTAGCTCTAATGTTATCTAAAATGATAAATGCATCTTGACCAGGAATTTGTTTGTAATATTTTGAAGGGATATCGTAATAAGATTTAGCTCCGTTTTCTACTTTATAAAATGAAGAGTTTCCTGTATCAAGCATTTGAGTAACCCAAGCTGCTGGAGCATTTCCGTTAGCTTTCATCATTTCTACTCCTTCTTTAACACCCAATGCATCCCAAACTTCAAACGGGCCTAATTCCCATCCAAAACCAGCTCGCATGGCATCATCAATTCTATAGGTTTCATCAGAAATTTCGGGAATACGATTAGAAACATACTCGAACAATCCTGAAAAAGAAATTCTAAAAAATTCTGCTGCTTTATCTTTACCGGCTGCGTAAACTTTCATTCGCTCACGCAAATTCTCTATAAGTTTTGTAGCTTCTAGAGTGGCTGATTTTACTTTATTTTGAGAGCGATATTCGAGTGTTTTTAGGTCTAAAGCTAAAATATCGGTTTTACCGGCTGCATCTTTTGTCTTTTTATAGAAGCCTTGTTTTGTTTTATCTCCAAGCCACTTATTCTCTTGCATTTTCTTCACATAATCTGGAAGTACAAAAGCTTCTCTGGCTTCATCATTTGGCACATTTGCATAAAGTCCATTTGCCACATTAATCATGGTATCTAAACCAACCACGTCAGTAGTACGGAAAGTAGCAGATTTTGGTCGGCCTAAAACCGGACCCGTAAATTTATCTACCTCCTCAACCGTTAAATCCATTTTTTCTACCAAGTGCAATAAAGCCATAATAGAGTAAACCCCTACTCTATTGGCGATAAATGCTGGGGTATCTTTACATAAAACGGTGGTTTTTCCTAAAAATTTATCGCCGTAATGCATCAAAAAATCGACAATTTCTGAATCTGTTGATGGTGTTGGAATAATTTCTAATAACCTTAAATAACGAGGCGGGTTAAAAAAGTGAGTTCCGCAGAAGTGCTTTTTAAAATCTTCTGAACGACCTTCGGCCATCATATGAATTGGGATTCCAGATGTGTTTGAAGTAATTAAAGTCCCTGGTTTGCGATGTTGCTCTACCTGATCATAAACCTTCTTCTTGATATCTAGGTTCTCTACAACCACCTCAATTGTCCAATCGCAAGAAGCAATGTCCTTCATGTTGTCTTCAAAGTTGCCAGTCTTAATCCGGTTTAAAACCGATTTATTGTAAACTGGTGAGGGATTAGATTTTGCTGCAAAAGCGAGGGCTTCATTTACAATTCTATTCCTAACAGCTGGGCTATCTAAACTTAAACCTTTTGCTTTTTCAGCATCATTAGGTTCTTTAGGTACGATATCTAAGAGTAGGACTTCTAAACCTATATTGGCAAAGTGACAAGCTATTCGCGACCCCATAATTCCAGAGCCTAGCACTGCTACTTTTTTGATTGATCTTTTCATAAATATAAAATATTGTAAAAATCAGGGTTTGTAATCTGTTGTTAATTGGTTGATGTTTTTTAACGAATTCACCAAATGAAGTTTTTCATCTTCGGCTAAATTATTTTCTAAATAATCATTAAACTTTTTTACTACTACACGAGCTAAGTGACGTTTTTCTTTCCCTTTTTCTGTGAGATAAAGTTTAACTGATCTTTTATCAGTAAGGTGACTTTCTCTATAAATTAAACCATCAGTTTCTAAATTATTTAACATTCTACTTAAACTGGTTGATTTTAAGCCCAATAAAGCCGCAACTTCTGAAACCGTAGTTCCTTCTGCTTCGTCTATATTAATGAGCATATAACCAATAGATTGAGTAATACCAAATTCTGACGCCAATTGATTATAGCGGTTAGCAATATTTTGCCATGTTATCTTTAGAAAATAATCGATAGTTTCTTGGTGCTTCATTATTAAGTTTAAACGGTATTCCAAAGCTAACAATCTTTAACTTACTATGCAAGCATAATAAATTTAATAGCTTAATGTTTCTCATTACTAACTTATTAATTGAATTAAAAAAAACTTTTCAAGAATCTTATCTTATCTTACCATCCTATCTAAGCATAAATTAATCCTGGTTTGTGTTTTTTTAATTAAATATGATTTTAATTGTTGACGATAAACCGGAGAATATTTATTCGTTAAAAAAGCTGCTTGAATTAAAAGATCTTCCTGTTGATACTGCTTCATCTGGTGAAGAAGCTTTAAAAAAAGTGCTTTCTTTTGAATATTCACTAATTATTTTAGATGTTCAGATGCCTTCTATGGATGGCTTTGAAGTTGCAGAAGCGCTCTCAGGTTTTAAAAAAACAAAAGATATTCCCA
>JBILPO010000304.1:0-3370 GCA_044373805.1 Pelobium sp. | reverse complement strand
AAATAAATAATATTCTCTCTAGTCATTAGAGTTGTAAATTCATAGTAAAAGAAATAAGCTTTAATGTTATTATATGCACTAGTTTTATTGATAGATGTACTTTAACATATAATTTAGAGAAAACACAAAAATAATTTAGAATTATTTTTAGGCATCCCAAAATTGGATTCTTATCTTTTTCACATACGTTCTAATATCTAAAACAAAAGCTGCAAAAAAATAAAAAATAAGGGGGAACCCAACGGCTAAAAAGGAAGAATAAATAAAGAATAACCTAATTTTGGTTTGAGATATTTTAAATTTCTCCCCTAAATAAGTACAAACTCCAAAAGAGTACCTCTCAAAAAATGTAATAATTCTTTGCAACATAATTTTAAGATCTTAAAATTTTTAAACCGATTGCACAATTTAAACATTTTTTATCATCACAATAATATTTTTTTAATTGAATGAGCGCTTGCGTATCAAATGCATGGCTTACTTTAAATCCTCTTTCTATAAAACCTGTAATAATATTATTCTGCTCTGGCTTAATAAATTCTAATAATTTAATGGCTTGTTCTTCATAAAGTGGATTCCCAATTTGCTTACCATAAAAAAATAATAAAGGCACAATTGCATTCAACAGTAGAACATCAACACTCTTCTTTCCCATAAAAAATGATTGTTTTGATACCTGTTTATCAAACACAAAATGATTTCTCCAGTAGGGATTAAGGGTTAAATTATTAAAAAATATGCTAAAATTATCGAGTTCTTTAATGGCTATAATTTTAGAAAAAAGATGTTGAGAATCAATAATCAAAGCCGCAAACTGCGCTAATCTCATTGTTGGGAAATTATCTGGTCTTGTTTTAGAAAATTTCCATAATTCTGGTGCAAGCTGGTTAAGTTTATATTTTGCTTTTAAAAACCGAAATTCACTTTTTAATTTCTTTGGATAGTCATCCACAAAATCTTGATTTAATAACCCCGCTACACCAAAAACTAAAGCCTCAATTTGTAATGCTTGATTTTTGTGTTTGGCAAGTATTATTTGGGGTAAATTTAAAGCCAACAACTCAAATGGAAGCGTATTTACCTTAAAACCAAAGCTCTTAGCTAAGGTTACATAAAATGTATCTTCCCAACTTCCTTTTAAATTTTGATGTAACTGCAGTATCAATTTAGATTTCTCTTCTAAACGCTCCATCATCATTCTATCTAAACATTGTTGTTTAGTTAAGTCATTTACAACATTTAATTGCTTTTCGCAGGGTATCCAATAATTGTTTTGCTTTAATTCCTCGTAATTAGCTACCACATTTTGGTCAACTCTGTCTTTTAATGCTAAAGTTGGAATTAAAGTCCCATCTGTTCTAAAAATTTCAGCATCTGCATCCCAAACCACATGTAGTATCACGTTATCATAAGATTTATCTGTTTGATGCTGATGCTTAATCCAGTCAGATGATTTTAAATGAATTTCTACATTACCCGCCCAAAGTGTTTCGCCAATTTTTAGTTTAGTATTTAAAAAATCAGGTCCGGCATCCAAATTATGAATACCCGCAGATAATATTTGAACTTCCTCTCCGTCTATAGTTTTTAAATCAACTAAAGAGAATAATTTGAATTTCCAGATGTAATGAAGAATGGCTTCATGAGATAGCATCAATAAATTTAGATATTTATTTTTCAATAATTACATCCTGTACTGCGGGCGTAATAGTTTTTTTCTTATAGTTTGCAATTAGCACCCCTAATAAAATAAATACGGTAGCAAAAATTAGTCTTAAAGTTACTTGTTCATCTAATATTAACCAGCCTAAAGACAGGGCTACTACCACGTTAAAATAAGTAAAAACAGATACATATGTAGACGGCAACTTACTTAAAGCATATAAATAAGAAATATACCCTGCAATTGAGCCAAAAAAGGTGAGGTAAAATATGGCTAAAACATGAGTGGTTTCCCAATTATAAACTTCAAATGGGACTTTAGTTACAAAGCCAAGTATTAATAATCCACCACCTGCAAACAACATTTGGGTACACAAATCAACAAATATATTCACCGAATTTTTTGATCCAGATTTTGAATATACGGTTCCTAAACTCCAGCATAAAATAGCAATAAGTATACAAGCAATACCAATTCTATACTCGGGGTTTACCAACTGAGAAAGACTATTAAAAAAAATCAAAATCATCCCTATTAAACCTAAAACAACTCCCCAAACTATCTGATAAGAGGGTTTTTCTTTCCCTGTTGATAAATTAAGTAGCATGACTAATAATGGAGATAAAGTAGTAAGTAATGCGGTTAAACCAGATGGAACAGTATGTTCGCCATAAGTAGTTAACCCGTTACCTAAGACTAACATTAAAAATGCAGAAATGATATTATGCTTGGTTCTACTCCAGGTTGGCATCACCATTTTTTTTGAGATAAATAGGTAGGCAAGCAAAACCATACCAGCCATAAAATGCCTTAAACCAACAATATAAATTGCAGGGACACTTTTAATGGCTATTCTTATGGCTAAATAAGTGGTTCCCCAAAAGAAAGAAACGCTAAATAATGCTAAAGACAGTTTTAATGAAGTAATTGATTTCATTTTAGAACTGAATAGCTTTTAACTCATTTTCCATTTCTATTTGAACTTTTTTGGCTTCTTCTCTTGCTGCATCAGCAAAATCTTCTCCGTTTGAGGCGTAAATTATTGCTCTAGATGAATTTACTATTAAACCACAATCCTTATTCAAACCGTATTTACAAACATCAGCTAAAGAACCTCCTTGGGCACCCACACCTGGCACCAATAAAAAATGATCTGGAGCAATTTTCCGGATATCTAAAAAAGCTTCTCCACGTGTAGCTCCAACTACATACATTAAATTGTTTGGGTTTGCCCATTTTTGTGATTTTTTAATCACCATTTCAAATAAATAAGCATCCTCATTAGACATAAATTGGAAATCTTTGGCTCCTTCATTAGAAGTTAGCGCTAATAAAATCACCCATTTATCTTTAAAATCAAGAAAAGGTTTAACAGAATCTTTTCCCATGTAAGGAGCTACAGTAATAGAATCAAAATCCATTTCAGAACTTATTGGATTGAAAAATGCCTCAGCATACATAGCTGAAGTATTTCCTATGTCTCCTCGCTTAGCATCAGCAATAGAAAAGGTGTCTTTTGGCAAATAGTTAAACGTATTTACCAATGATTCCCAGCCTTTTAAACCCCTAGATTCATAAAAAGCAGTATTTATTTTATAAGAGATACATAAATCTGAAGTGGCATCAATAATTAATTTATTGAACTCTAAAACAGGATCTTTGTATTTTAAAAGATGCTTTGGAACCTTATTAATATCGGTATCCAGA
>JBILPO010000303.1:0-3375 GCA_044373805.1 Pelobium sp. | reverse complement strand
TTGTGCTAAGATAATAGTCTGATTTTAATTTGAGTATAAAAACGAAATTTATTACTCAATAAAAATATATTTTAATTTCTACTCATTTAAATTAATTAAGCAAATTCTTGATGGTTTCAGAGATTGCTTTACCATCTGCCTTACCAGAAAGCTCTTTATTAGCAACACCCATTATTTTACCCATTTCCTTTACAGATGTCACATTTAGCTTAGTAATTAAACCTTGAATATAACCGTTTAATTCTTCCTGACTAAGCTGTTTTGGCAAATACTTTTCAATCACTTCTATCTCATCTGTTTCAATTTGGTAAAGATCTGCTCGGTTTTGACTGGTGTAAATATCTGCCGACTCTTTTCTTTGTTTTACGAGTCTTTGTAAAACCTTAATTTCTGCTTCCTCTGTTAATTCCTGAGCAGCTCCTTTTTCTGTTTTTGCTAATAATAAAGCTGATTTTATTGCTCTCAAACTTCTTAAAGAAGTTTCATTCTTAGCTAACATTGCTGTTTTTATATCTTGGTTAACGGTGTTTTCTAATGACATTTTTTTTGATTTGATGATTTGAAAATTTGACGATTTGAAGATACTTATAAACTTTCAACTAACTAAAAACTAACAATTAAACGATTAAACTTCTTTATTCCAATAAAAAGCCGATGCCTGAGCAGTTGGCATAATTACTAAATCATTGATATTCACATGACTTGGTCTGCTAGTTGTAAAATAAATAGTTTCGGCTATATCTTTGGCCGCTAACGGCTCATACCCTTCGTAAATTTTTGTTGCTTTATCTTTATCACCATGGAAACGAACAATAGAAAACTCTGTTTCTACTGCACCCGGATGAATTCCTGTCACTTTAATTCCATGTGGCAATAAATCAATTCGCATGGCTTTATTTAAGGCATCAACAGCGTGTTTTGTGGCGCAATAAACATTTCCGTTTGCATAAACTTCTTTACCAGCTATAGATCCTAAGTTTACAATATGCCCTTTTTTATTAGCAATCATCCAATTAGAAACTATTTTAGAAACGTATAAAAGACCTTTGATATTAGTGTCTATCATGGTGTCCCAATCGTCTAAGTTACCATTTTGTAAAGAATCTAACCCCTGACTTAAACCTGCATTGTTTATCAAAATGTCAACTTTTTTTAATTCGGTTGGTAAAGCCTGGAAGTTTTTTTCGACTTCGTTTCTGTCTCTTACATCAAAACATAGCGTTTTAACTTTTATAGGATAATCGCTTTCTAATTGATCTTTAAATTCGGCTAATCTATTTGCCCTTCTTCCTGTAATAATTAATTGATAACCATTTTGCGCATAAATTTCAGCACAAGCTTTACCAATTCCTGATGTGGCGCCGGTAATGAGGGCAATTTTTGACATAAGTATTTTTTTATGTGAATTTAAGAAATTAAATAAAATATATTTATTCGAAATAAAGACTGAAAACAAAATTTCTTAAATAAAGTCTCTCTATCGGACTTGCGTAAGGATGATCTTCTTGTTTCAGAATACTATTGATAGAGTTACTCAATTTTATTTCTGGAGATAACTTAAAATATTCAAAATAAAGGTCGAAACCTATTCCTAGTTCATAAGAGAGAATACCCTTAGAATTTTTAAGAAATTTATTTATTGCCAGTTCGCCTTTATCATCTGCTTTCTTTTTAGAAGCAACATCTATTCCATATTTAGCACCTGCAAGAATATAAGCTCTAAAATTATTCCTTCTATCTGATTTTAACTTTAAGGTTACTGGAAATTCTGCCATGGTAGAAGAAACTGTTCTTCTGGTAAAACCTTCTGGGGATTGCACACCTGCTTGGTCATGAGCTGCTTTATCAGCAAACTCGTAATCTATAACCCTATCTGCAAAAACTAAACTAGGAGTAAATCTTACATTCAGATTTGGTGTAATAAATAAGTCAGAAACGAAACCAATTCCAAACCCTGGATTACTTGCAGAGCGAATGCTGACCAAAGAATCAGTTACTTTAACCCCATTTTCGTAAAAGGGAGCTCGCCAATTGGCTGTTTTTTGAATTTTAAATTCGGAACCAATGTATTGAAAACTGAAACCAAAATGTAAATTTTCATCGTCTACACCTCCTCCATAATTACCCTGAGCAAATATCTTTACAGAAAAAAGGAGGCATAAAAAACAAAAAAAAATCTTCTTTTTGATCATTTAACGCCAGTATAAATGGAACATATCCCAAACGCCAATGGTTTACATTTGGTATTTTTATAACCCACTTTAACCATTAAATCGGTAAATCTCTTTCCATCTGGAAATGCATTTACTGATTCGGGTAAATAAGAATAAGCGCTAGCATCTTTAGAAAAGATTTTCCCTACAGTTGGCGTAATGTAATTGAAGTAAAAACTATAAAGTTGTTTAACAGGAAAAGCTTTGGGCTTAGAAAACTCTAAAATAACAGCCTTTCCACCTGGCTTTAACACCCTTAACATATCAGCAATTCCTTTTTCTAAGTTTTCAAAATTTCTTACTCCGTAAGCTACTGTAACCGCATCAAAAGAAGAATCATCAAATAAAAGTTTTTCAGAATCCCCTAAGCGGACTTCAAAAACATCACTTTTATTCCTTTTAATAATTTTTTCATCGGCAATATCCAACATCCCTCTAGAAATATCTACCCCAATAATTTTATTGGGATTTAACGTTTTCAAAGCTTCAAAAGCAAAATCGCCAGTACCGGTGGCTACATCTAAAATAGTTTTTGGTTGGTCTTTTTCTAACTCTCTAATTGCTTGTTTTCGCCAAATAATATCTATCCCTAACGACAAAAAATGATTTAAGAAATCATACGTTTTAGAGATATTATTAAACATGGTAGCTACTTGTTCTTTTTTAGTAGCCTGCTGATTTTTATACGGTGTTACGTTTTGTGACATAATTAAGCGCAAAGATAAAATTTTATTTACGAGCTGCAGTTTCTGATTTGTTGAATTTGATACTTCATTTGTTTTAAAGTAATTAGGGTGTTCCCCAAATGGGTCGGGCTTTACGCTATATCTTTTTGGCAGAAAGGCCAAAAAGGATGCCGCTTCAATCCCTAAAACTATATAATGCTCAAAATGAAAACTCACAATCTCTGCAATTGTTTATTTATTTTAATAATAAAGCAATAGCCACAGTAAACTAAACTGGATTGCCGTGTAAATCCTTTTTGTTTTTCACAAAAAGATTGCAACAAAAGCCAGACTATCGGAGGTATGAAATACTGCATTTGCTTTTCTAAAAAATTGATACCTTCTAAATATGAGTGCTTCAATTAAATAAATACTAAATTTGCGCTATGATTATAAAATCTGCAGACTTTACGGTTAGTAATACCAAAATAAGCAAA
>JBILPO010000301.1:0-3376 GCA_044373805.1 Pelobium sp. | reverse complement strand
TCCCTAAACGATCTTGAAGTTGGGCATAATATAAACTTCTTGGGTTGATGTTTTCATTGGAAGAATCCCAATATCCATCACCAGCAAATTCTGACCAAGTCCCAAACGCCCAGTTTTTTGCTGTTGGTGGGCTAAAATTATATACCCTAGATGCAGAACATTGCCAAAAAACGCTATTGGCAGCCGTCCAACCTGCACCTCTCCCATCCTGACCAATATTTCTGTAATTCAATGCATTTCCATCGATATTAATCACATCAAATAAAACGCCTGATGCCCAAGTATCAATGGCGCCACTATAGCTGAAAGGCAAATAAGCTTTACATTGTACAAATGCATTTGGGCCTGCAGCTAAATATCCGACGGCAAAATCGTGGTAACCAAATTCAGAATATAAGCGTTGAAATAGTGTTTGCTGCCCACTAGTTTGAAATGTATAACGACGTTGACCACCAATTTCTGAAACAGGTTCTAAAGACTTACAATCTTCTACCGTAACACATTTTACGGAGGATAGGACATTGACCGCAGAACCTGCGAAATGTTTGAAAATAACCTGACGAACCCAAGCATTTTGAGCATTTTCTATGGTGATAGCCATCCAACGATGATTTTCATCTTTTAAATTGGAAGGGTCATAAGTAGAAACAAGAGAAATATTTTCTATTCCAACGTTTTCTATTCTACCGCTCCATTCATATTTTGACATTGTTCCACCACCAAATTTGTGGTCTAAGGCAGTGGTTAAAGGGGCATCAATAGTGATTTGATTGCCTTTTATGTCTGTAATTTTCCTATCCCAAACGATATCCTCTTCTCCAGGTTTCCAACCTAAAGCGGAAACCCCTCCTCCAAAGGTCCAGGTTTTAGTGGTATCTAACCATTCTTTAGTAGATGATCTAGTGATAAAAATATGATCTCCTGTTTTTAATCCGTTTGTTTGAGCTATATGAAAGCTCATGGCATTTACCGGAACATAATCATCAGTTACTTGAACTTTGCTTGAAGACTTTGCGTTGTTTACACCAATTATTTTGATTAGCGTTTGGCGATCTATGCCAGAACCTTTGATAATGGTTCCATTAACACCCATGCCACTACCTCTTAAAACTACGCCCGTTGTTTTAATGATTAATTGACCTTGAACCTCATATTCCCCTTTTTCTAGAAGAATTGCACCTCTAAAGCCATCTTTATTTAAAGGTAAAGCAGAAATATAATCTATAGCATTCTGAATTCTTTGCGTAGCATCACCACTATTAATCGGAACTTTAATTTTAGCTTCAATGTTTGGGATTTCTAAATTCCCTG
The DNA here is from genome assembly GCA_044373805.1 of Pelobium sp. Classification (GTDB taxonomy): domain Bacteria; phylum Bacteroidota; class Bacteroidia; order Sphingobacteriales; family Sphingobacteriaceae; genus Pseudopedobacter. The sequence continues at coordinate 2,065 of JBILPO010000301.1, read as the reverse complement.
CTTGATAACCTGCATAAGAAAAATCGGGAATACGATTACCCTGAGCATCAGGTGTATACACAAGCTTTCCATCTTTACCAGAAAAAACTGGTTTAGGTGGCTCAATCTTGTTTTTCTGCGAAAAAACCTGCTGCTGAATACCCAGCAGACAGGCTATAATCAAGATATGTGATCTAATTTTCTTAAAAAAAAGTTTCAATCAATGGATTTTTTATGGTTTATACTATTTGCCAGCTGGCGTCACTGTTTTAATATCTACTAAACTATTTAAATAATCTTCAATATTACTGTACCCAGTTTTTGAGATTAATTTAGCATCGTCCGAATTTTTTGGATTTAAGCCCATCCTTTTCTCGTAAGCATCAGGCATTCCATCATTATCTGAATCTATGTATGGTTTTCCTGCGTAAACTGGATATCCCCCAACTTGACTGACTTCTGTAATGATTCCGATTTTATAAGAGTCTAAGGGTAATCTTCTGTGTTTAAATTGCGTAGTTGGAGCAATTACATTTGGATAAATTTCTATCTCGCCAGTTTTTACTTGTTTAATGATACGGGTATCTACTGCATCTCTGACCGGTAAATTTGCACCCACATTTTCTAAAACATATGCTTTTGCTACCTGTGTAGGTAAAATAGTTACGGCTGCCATTGGCATAGGTTTTTTAACTCGCATTGCGGCAAAATAAGGCTTAGATTCTTCTAAGCTTAGTTGCCCCCCTTTTTTACCTTCTATTTGAATTCCGCCATTCCAATTATCTTTGGTTACTGCTTCATTTCCTTCTACAATATTCCCTTCTACATGTGCTCTTCCAAAAGCCACATAAGGCAGCTTACTACGGCCAGATTCTGGCTTTAAAATACGGAAAGAGATAGGTTCGTTTACAGGAGTTGCCGGACCTGGTTTATAATAGTTATTGACAATATTATACATGGCGGTATAATCACCTCCATCTGTAGATCTGTGAACCCAGTTAAATACTACGTTGTTTACAAAATTGAACACTCCATTCCAACCAATAGATGGATTTCTACCTGCATTATTGGCCCATAAATTTCTGGTGAACATACAGTTTTCGCCTCCTAAGGTGCTCCCAAAAGAATGATTCCAAGTATCTAATGCCTCAGAAAAAATAGAATTTTGAATGGTAATATTTACAGTAGGAAATTTCTCTTCAGTTTTACCGGTACTATCATTATACATGTGGCGATACATAGACATGTTCTCATCTAAACCCCAACTTGCAGAAACGTGATCTATCATGATGTTTCCGACTGGATTTCCACCAATAGCATCATCTCTACGTCCAACCCAAGTTTCCCCTCTTCTAAAGCGCATATATCTAATCACTACATCGTGAGTGTTGATCCAAAAAGATTCACCGGCTAAGCAAACCCCATCTCCGGGAGCACTTTGACCTTGAATAGTAATATAAGGAGCTCTAACAATTAATGGAGTAGTCAATTTAATTACACCCGCTACATTAAAAACAACTATTCTAGCACCGCCTTGCTCGCAAGCATCTCTTAAGGAACCCGGACCGCTATCGTTTAAATTTTTGACAACAATTACTCGGCCTCCTCTACCACCAAAAGAGTAGGCACCGCCACCTTCTGCCCCTGGAAAAGATTTGATTTCTGCTTGAGGAAGATCAACCGGACGATGAGCCCATGGCACATAAGGCTTACCCATTTTTGCTTCTTTTTCTATGGTTGGTAATGCTTTAAGCCAAGCTTGATCAGAATGTACTTTAGCAGCATTCATTAATGAATCACTTCGCTTTTGTACTTCGGAAGGTATATCTGGATATTGGGCAAACAAACTGCTAAAAAAACACATCAGAAGCCCTGATAAAAGGAAACTTTTCATATTAGTATTATGATTTATAAATTTGGATTTGGTATTTATTAACTAGTTTGATTTCTATTGATTTTAAATTTATTAAGGTTTAAGCGATATAAAGTATGATATTTTATCTTTAAAGTAAACTCCTGGTTATTATCTTAAAAACGCAATTTTATTACTCATTCTCAAATTTTTGTCTTTTTTTAGCATAATGAT
>JBILPO010000302.1:0-3376 GCA_044373805.1 Pelobium sp. | reverse complement strand
CTAAAGCAAAAGAAGCCAAAGCACAAAAATTACGAAATAAAAAAAGGTGAGTCACACATTACTCACCTTTTTCCAATTAAACTAAAAAAATCAATTTTTAAACGGCTTCCTTTTTTGAAGATACAGTTTTGATGTCTTTATTTAAATAATCTTCTTCTATTAAACCATCTCTCATTCTCACAATTCTATGTGCATGTTGTGCTATATCCTCCTCGTGGGTAACAATAATAATGGTATTTCCCTTAGAGTGAATTTCTTCTATTAAACCCATAATCTCTGTAGATGTTTTGGTATCTAAGTTTCCGGTTGGCTCATCAGCTAAAATGATAGATGGATTATTAATGAGCGCTCTGGCTACAGCAACTCTCTGTCTTTGTCCACCAGATAATTCATTGGGTTTATGGTGTACCCTGTTACCTAATCCTACGTTCTCTAAAGCTTGTATAGATCTAACATCTCTATCTTTTTTCTTAATTCCTGCATAGATAAGCGGCAAAGCCACATTATCTAGTGCTGTAGACCTTGGCAAAAGATTAAAAGTTTGAAAAACGAAGCCAATTTCTTTATTTCTTACCGTAGCTAATTCACTTTCAGACATTTCACTTACGTTGATGCCATTTAAAATGTATTCTCCCTTGGTGGGAGTATCTAAACATCCTAAAAGATTCATTAAAGTAGATTTTCCTGATCCTGAAGGACCCATTAAAGCTACAAATTCTCCTTTATTGATGGTTAAAGAAACAGATTTCAAAGCGTGTATAGTTTCTGCTCCTATCACATATTTTCTACCTAAATCTTTAATAGTAATTAATGGCTGCATTTTAACGGTTTTGATAATTTGACAAGGTAAGTTGAGCTTTTGTTACAAGGGAAACCAAAATTTTAACAAAAACCTATTTTTGAATCACTTTAGCCACTTTAATATATTCCTCATTTTTTAAAGGCGCATTTAATAGCGCTTCCTCTCTGGTCATTTCTTGTTTCACTTCATCAGCTCTCAATACGTTAACCGCTTCATTCATATAAATTAAAGGTTCTACTCCCGTAGTATCTAACTCATTAAGCTTAGCCATAAAATCTAAAATCTCACTTAGCTCTTCAATAGACTTTTCTTTTTCCTTTTCGGTAAGTTCTAATCTTGCTAAATGGGCTATTTTCTCTACGGTTTCCTTATCAATTTTCATATTTTATAATTTAAGCCTGATGCTATTTTTTGATACACTAAATCCTTTAATAAATCTTCATCCTCTAGGCTATAACCGTCGGTTTCTATGGGTTCGTGAACACAAATATGCGAAACTCCGGGCTTACAACCATATTTAAATCCATCATCCCAAAATATTTTCCAATTATCATGAATGGTTACCGGTAAAATTGGGATTTTATTGGTAATTGCTAACTTAAAAGGTCCATTTTTAAATTCATATAATTGGGGTGGAAAATCAGCTCCTATTTTACCTTCTGGAAAAATAATTACCGACATTTTCTCATGTAACCTTCGCTCTACTCTTTTGATAGCTCTAAATGCAGCTATTTTATTATTCCTATTGATTGGAATATCTATGGTTTCAAAAAAGATCCGCATAAGTGGGTTTTCCAGTAATTCTTCTTTTCCTAAAAAGAAAAAATTATTTTTCATCATTAGCGTCATTGCAGAAATATCCAAATTAGATGCATGGTTTGGACAAATGATATAAGTTCTACCCCAATCTATTGGGGTTTTAAATTCAAATTTGTAAAATATGCCGCTAAAAGCTGATGAAAGAAAGGCCCAAAACTTTCTCACTTTATTAAATTGAGGATATCTACTTTCTTTTCTTGAAAAATAATAAAGAAAAGGATAGAGTAAAACGAAGAATAGAATCACCGTAAATAGGTATTGGTAGAGTAAACATCGCTTCAAAATTCTTTTCATAGCGCTCAAAAATAGAAATTTTCTGTACTTTCGTTGCATTATGGAAACTGTTGTTAGCGGAATTAGGTCTACTGGTAAATTACATCTCGGAAACTATTACGGGGCGGTTAGTAATTTTGTGAAAATGCAAGATGAATTCAATTGCTTTTTCTTTATTGCAGATTATCATTCTTTAACCACCCATCCTACTCCAGCCAACCTACATGGAAACATTAAACAAGTATTGGTAGAGTATCTGGCAGCTGGATTAGATCCAGAAAAAACCACTTTATACATTCAATCTGATGTACCAGAAATTGCCGAGCTTTACTTGTACATGAACATGAATGCCTATTTAGGCGAATTAGAAAGAAGTACTTCTTTTAAAGATAAAGTTAGAGGCAACCCTGACAATGTTAATGCAGGATTATTAACTTATCCGGTTTTAATGGCGGCAGATATTTTAATACATCATGCTACAAAAGTTCCGGTTGGAAAAGATCAGGAGCAACATTTAGAAATGACCAGGACTTTTGGCAATCGTTTTAATAATCTTTACCAAACCGAATATTTTAAAGAACCCTTTGCATTTAATTATTCTAATGATTTAATTAAAATTCCAGGTTTAGATGGGAAAGGGAAGATGGGGAAATCTGAAGGAGAAATGAACGCTGTTTATTTGTCAGATTCTCCAGAAATCATTAGAAAAAAGGTAATGAAAGCAGTAACTGATGCGGGTCCTACCCAAGAAAATCAGGTTAAACCACAAGAAGTTCAAAACTTGTTTGATTTAATGAAAGTAGTTTCGCCTGCAGATACTTTAGCTCATTTTGATGAGCTTTATAATAAATGCCAAATAAGATATGGTGACTTTAAGAAGCAATTAGCAGAAGACATGATTATTGCCACCCAACCAATCAGAGAAAAAATAGAAGACATTTCTAAAAATACTGTACTCTTAAGGCAAGTTGCCAAGCATGGAGCCATTAAAGCCAGAGAAAGTGCTTCAAAAACCATAAAAGAAGTTAGAGAAATTATTGGCTTTAAAGCTTTTTAATATTAGATTTAAAATTGTCGAAATAAAATCGGCGTAAGCAAAAAAATATGCACATAGCAATTGTTGGAAACATTGGAGCTGGTAAAACTACCTTAACAGAATTATTAGCTAAAAATTATGGTTGGGAAGCCATGTATGAGGCTGTTGATAATAACCCTTACTTAGAAGACTTCTACAGCGATATGAAAAGATGGAGTTTTAACCTCCAAATCTACTTTTTGAATAGTCGTTTCCAACAAATTAAGGAAATTCAAAAAGGAGATAAAAGTATCATTCAGGATAGAACCATTTATGAGGATGCCTATATTTTTGCAGAAAACCTCCATGAAATGGGTTTAATGACCACCCGTGATCATGATAATTACCGTTCTATTTTTGAAAACATTACCTCGTTTATCAATCCGCCACATTTATTGGTTTATTTA
>JBILPO010000300.1:0-3381 GCA_044373805.1 Pelobium sp. | reverse complement strand
AATAGAAGAATGCAAGAATAAAGGGCATTTGAAAAACCATTGGTAAACATCCACCTAAAGGATTCACACCCGCTTGTTTATAAAGTTTTAGATATTCTTGTTGAACTAAAGCTTGATTTCCTTCACCAACTTTTTTCTTTATCTCATCCATTTCGGGTTTTAACACCCTCATTTTAGCCATAGATAAATAAGACTTATAAGTAAATGGAAATAGAACAGATTTTAAAATAACAGTTAACAAAAAAATAATTAAGCCATAACCTAAGTTTAATGTCTCAAAAAAGTTAAAAATAGGCAATACTAAAAATCTGTTAATCCATTTTAAAGGACCCCAACCCATTTTTACCTGAGCGTCTAATTCATGTCCTTGATCTTTTAACTGACTAAACTTGTTAGAACCGAAATAGAATTGCATTTCATAACGGCTGTTATCTTGATTTTTATAAGGTATAGTTAAAAGGGCTGCGTAAGCTTTAACTGCAGAGCTATCTGCAAGTGTTTTTATTTTTACTTCAGCTTTGCTAAAACCATCTTTAGAAATTAATGCTCCAGAAAAAAAGTGTTGCTTGAATGATACCCATTCAATTTTTCCCTTATCTAATGTTAGTTCTTCATCTTCACTTTCGCTTAAATAATCTACACCTTCTAAGGCTTCTTTATAGTAGGTGGTAGAATACATTCTTTCATTTTTAATATCTTTTTCTTGTTGTAGGAGTTTGGTATCCCAATTTAACAACAAATTAGTGTCTGATATTTTATTTTGAAAACCTTTTAATTCAATATTAAAGTCTACTTTATTAGAGTTTGGAGCTAAAGAGTAGATATAATTGATTGCAGATCCGTCCGCGTTAAGCATTTGCATCACCACTCGCTTATCATCTGTACTTATCTTGTTAAAAAGTAAGTTGCTGGTATTTATAGTCGCAACGTTGGTTTTGTAGCTTAATCCAAAGTTGGTATCTTCATTATTAAAAAGAATTACTGGTTTTCCAGTAAATGTTTTTTCATTTTTGATTTCAACACTTGCTATTTTACCTCCTTTATTAGAAATGCTTAACTTAATAAGGTTGTTTTCTAAAGTGATTAACTCTTCATTAAAGTTAGTTGAACTAATTTTTGAAGAATCATTAATAGTTAAGGCTACTGTTGGCTTTTGAGCAACATTTTTTGAAACATTACTTGGCTTTCCTTGAGCCAAGGCTATAGAATCTTGTTGTGTTTTTTTCTTTATTTCTTCTGATGATGGTTTTAAAAGAAAGGTTGATCCTACTAAAATTATTAATATCAGGAATAATCCTGTAAATGTATTTCTATCCATTATTGTTGTTTAAATCGTCTTTTTTAATTTTTCTTTCTTGTGTATTCTAATGAAGCGGCGACAAATTTAACAAAAAGTGGGTGAGGATTAGCCACTGTTGATTTTAATTCTGGGTGAAATTGTGCAGCTACAAAATAAGGATGACTTTTAAGTTCTATTATTTCTACCAAATTATTCTCTGGATTAATCCCAGAGGCTATCATACCGGCATTTTCATACTGAGATAAAAAATCATTATTAAATTCATAACGGTGTCTATGGCGCTCAGTAATTTTAGATTTTCCGTAAATGCTATACGCTTTTGTTCCTTTTTTTAGCTCACAAGCATAAGAACCTAGTCTCATGGTGCCACCTTTTAAGGTAATTTTTTTCTGTTCTTCCATCATAGAAATAACAGCATGTTCTGTGCTTTCATCCATTTCTGTACTATGAGCATGAGTAAGACCCAAAACATTTCTACCAAATTCAATAACAGCGCATTGCATTCCTAAACAAATTCCAAAAAATGGGATGTTATTTTCTCTTACAAACTGAATGGCAATTATTTTCCCTTCTATTCCTCTGTTACCAAAACCTGGCGCCACCAATACGCCATCTAAATGACTCAATTTAGCTTTCACATTTTCTTCAGTAATACCTTCAGAATGGATGCACTCTACTCTAACTTTACACTCATTTTGTGCGCCTGCATGAATAAAAGCTTCTGTAATAGATTTATAAGCATCAGGTAATTCTACATATTTACCAACTAGACCTACTCTAATTTCGGCAGTAGGGTTTTTTAAACGTCCTAAAAAATCTTTCCAGCTTTCTAAATCAGGCTCATTTTTTAGTGGAAGTTTTAATTTAGAAAGTACAGTGCGATCTAATTGTTCTTTTAACATCAATAAAGGAACATCGTATATGGTTTTAGCGTCTATAGATTCTATAACTGCATTAATATTTACGTTACAAAATAATGCTATCTTTTTTCTGATGTCTTGTGAAATATGATGTTCTGTGCGGCAAACTAAAATATCTGGTTGGATACCATATTCTAACAACATTTTAACAGAGTGTTGTGTAGGTTTAGTTTTCAGTTCTCCGGCTGCAGCTAAAAATGGAATTAATGTAAGATGAATAACTATGGCATTATTAGAACCTACTTCCCATTTTAACTGTCTTACAGCTTCTATAAATGGTAAAGATTCAATATCACCTACGGTACCACCTAATTCTGTAATAACAATATCATAATCTCCACTTTCGCCTAAAAGGCGCATGTTTCTTTTTATTTCATCAGTAATATGAGGTACAACTTGTACCGTTTTACCTAAATATGCTCCTTCTCTTTCTTTATTAATTACATTTTGATAAATTCTACCGGTAGTGATATTATTAGCTTGTGTGGTTGGCACATTTAAGAAGCGTTCGTAATGCCCCAAATCTAAATCTGTCTCGGCTCCGTCCTCGGTAACATAACATTCGCCATGTTCATAAGGGTTTAAAGTTCCTGGATCTATATTGATATATGGGTCAAATTTTTGAATAGTTACGCGGTAACCTCTGGCTTGTAAGAGTTTAGCTAATGAAGCGGAAATAATACCTTTTCCTAAAGACGATGTAACGCCTCCCGTAACAAAAATATACTTAGTCATGATGAATTTTGTGGTTTAAAAATTAAAAAGAAGCACTAAAAAGGCATTTTTTAAATTTGTTTGTACGGGATTCAAAATTAGATATTTTTTTCGATTCTGTACTACTTGTGAGCAAATAAGAAATGTTGAAAACCTATTTTTATGATTATTTTAATTGTTTAAGCTATTATTAATCGTTTCTCAAAAATTAAAAAAGCTTAAATAATACTACTTTTGGGAAAAATAAATAAGAAATGAATACCATTTACCGAAGTCTGCTCACTCGCTATCAAAATTATTTATTAGAATTTTATCAATTGATAGAAGATAAAGAAATTATTAAGCCAAATGAATTGGCTAAATCTGCGATGGTGAAAGATTTTTTGGAAAACTTACCCGAGTTTTCTGATTCCTTTGAAATTGAATTCCAAATTCAGACTTCAATTG
>JBILPO010000299.1:0-3384 GCA_044373805.1 Pelobium sp. | reverse complement strand
ATGTTTTTCGGGGTGGGGAGTCCAACTTTTGTTCGCATTTTTCAACAAATCAGGCAAAACCGCACCTAATACTTCATAAGCATTGGCGTTATTCCTGTCGAAGTAAAAATGTGATAAAAAATTCATTTGTTATTTACCTTTAGGGTTGATGATTTTTAATGATACAATTTCTAACGAAATCATATATTTGCCCTTTTCCAAGATAATAACAATTTTTAATAAATAAGATGATGAATTTTGTAGAAGAACTACGTTGGCGAGGATTATTACATGACATTATGCCTGGAACCGAGGAAGAATTGGCTAAAGGAATGGCTTGTGGCTACATAGGTTTTGATCCAACTGCAGATTCACTTCATGTGGGAAGTTTATTACAAATTATGACTTTAGTGCGTTTTCAACAAGCGGGGCACAAGCCTTTTGCTTTAGTTGGAGGGGCTACGGGTATGGTTGGCGATCCGTCAGGGAAATCACAAGAAAGAAATTTATTATCAGAAGATATTCTGAATCATAATTTAAATGGAATTCAGAAGCAACTAGAGCGTTTTTTAGACTTTGATTGTGGAGCCAACAGCGCCGAGATTGTGAATAATTACGATTGGTTTAAAAGCTTTACTTTTTTAGACTTTATTAGGGATGTTGGAAAGCACATCACTGTAAATTATATGATGGCTAAAGATTCGGTAAAGAAAAGGCTGGAAAGTGAAGTGGGCATGTCTTTTACCGAATTTAGTTACCAATTGGTACAAGGCTATGATTTTTATTATTTGTGGAAGCATAAAAACTGTGTGCTGCAAATGGGCGGTTCAGATCAGTGGGGCAATATTGTAACCGGAACTGAATTTATCAGAAGAAAAGATGGCGGACAAGCATTTGCCTTAACTTCGCCGTTAATTAAAAAATCTGACGGGACTAAATTTGGTAAAACCGAAGGTGGAAACGTTTGGTTAGATCCAAAGAAAACTAGTCCGTACCAATTTTACCAATTTTGGTTAAATTCATCTGATGATGATGCTGTTAATTATATTAAGATTTTTACTTTTTTAGAGGAGGATGAAATTAATAAAATAATTGCTGAACATGCCGAAGCACCACATTTAAGAGTTTTACAAAAAGCATTGGCCAAAGATATTACCGAAAGGGTACACGGTATTGATGCTTTAGGAACAGCTTTAAAAACCACCGATTTCTTATTTGGAAATGGTTCTTTAGAATTTTTAAATTCTTTAGATGATGAAGGTGTTTTACAAGTTTTTGAAGGAATTACTCAATTTGAGATTTTAAAAGAAGAATTTAATGCAGGTTATGATGTGTTGACTTTATTAGCCGATAAAACCACCGTATTTCCATCAAAAGGAGAAGCTAAAAAGATGATTGTTGGGGGAGGAGTTTCTGTAAACAGAGAAAAAGTTCCTGCTCCTGAAAAAGTTTTTAATAGCTCAGATTTAATCAACCAAAAGTTTTTAGTAGTACAAAAAGGAAAGAAAAACTACTTTTTAGTGATTGTAAAATAAAGAGTAAAATATTTTTATTTAAGACAAAAATGTGTTATTTTTGGATATATGTCTGACGATACCCAAAAATTAAATGAGCCTTTTGTAGCATACGCCACCGCATTAAATGATTCAACTTATCATTTGGTGGCTCTATTTGGTGGTATTGGTGCTTTAAGATTAAATTCTAACATAGTTTCTGATTTTGATATTTTAGAATTAACCAGGCGTGGCATACCAAAAAAGGCAATGCTTAGCTTGGTAAGTAAAATTTCTTTAACCCTGCATGAGTTTTCAAATATCATGCATATTTCTGAGCGTACTTTTCAGCGTTTTCAAGACGATAGCTTAATAAAAACAGAATACGCAGAAAAAGCGGTAGAGTTAGCCCGTTTATATGCCCGGGGTGAAGAAGTTTTTGGTTCTTTAGATAAATTTAAGCGTTGGATGAAAACACCTTCTTACGTCTTTAAAGATCAAACACCTTTTGATTTATTAGATTCATCAATAGGTTTTGATTTGGTTTTAAAAGAAATAGGCAGGATAGAATACGGCATATTTTCTTAGATGGAGCTTTACAGATTAGGCTCTTGCAAGTTTGCTGCTGATACTTCTGGTGAAGGTTCTAGGTTATTTGGAGGGAGATGGAATACTATTGGTGTTCCTGCTATTTATTTTGCAAGTTCTAGAGCGTTGGCTGTTTTAGAAGTACTGGTTCATTTGCCGCCAGCTTTGTTACCTAGTGATTTTTGCATGGCAATTTTTAAATTGGAAACAACCTCTTTTGAAATTACCCAAAATCAATTGCCAACCGGCTGGAATACTTTTCCATTTTTAAAGCAAGTACAATTAATTGGGAATGCTTTTTTTAAAGAAAGTAAACACCTTTTGTTAAAAGTGCCTTCAGCGGTGGTGGAAGGGGAATTTAACTATATTATGAATCCTCAACATCCGGAAGCTTCTCAACTCACCTTATTAAATAAGGCCCAGTTTACTTTTGATAATAGGTTATTTTAAAATTTATTTAAGGAGTTCCATTTTATTCCACCATCAAATTACAACCTCTCACATCGCTTTGATCAAATCTGCCTAAAACTTCAAAGGAGCCATTGGGATAAATTTTCCCTAAATCTTGGGTAGCAATAAAAGAACAAGAGTTAAAATTTGCTAAATCAATCACATTAATTCCACCTGTTTTTTCGCCTTCTAATAATGATAAAGGATCATTGGTATCTCTAATTAAAACTTTCATCCAAGGCACACAATTAAAAATCCCATCGCCCAAAGAATAAGCCTGAGATAATAATTCGGTCATCCCATATTCAGAGTGAATATGTTCTATTCCAAAACCATTACAAAGAACCTGATGAAGTTCTTCTCTAATCATTTCTTTGCGTTTACCTTTCATGCCTCCGGTTTCCATCACCACTAAATTGGGGAAGTTAAGGCTGTATTTTTCAATAAAATCTAATAAAGCGTAAGTTACGCCAATAAGTACCGTTTTTTGGTTGGCTTGTTTAAGAGACAATAAGGTTTCAAATAACTCTTGGTGGTTGTACAAAAAGAACCCACTGTTTGGATGGTTTGATTTTTCTATCAAGTCTTTCACCATATAAATCAAAGAAGAGCCTTCTCTTTCTAAATAATTAGGTAATAAGGCTAAAAAGCAAGTTTCGTTCACTTGCCCATAAAATTTCTCGAAGCCTTTTAAATAGCTTTTTTCATAAAGATCTACCTCTTTTACAAAATGTTGGCTGGTTTGCATCCCGGTTGTACCCGAGCTGGTAAATATGGCTTCGGCAAGAGCATGATGCGCCATAATTTTATGGTTTTTAAAAAATGCTATGGGTAAAAATGGAATTTGGGTATAATGTAGCATCTCCTCAGGCTT
>JBILPO010000298.1:0-3406 GCA_044373805.1 Pelobium sp. | reverse complement strand
AGAAGCCCAACAAACAGAAAACGGGATGTTTCAAGATAAATTTTGGAGAGCTGCTAAAAACTGGTTTAGTTATGAACTTAAAAATGATAATAATGACGCTAAAAAATTAAGAGTTACTTATTACGGGGCAGAAGTTGCTAAAGGTTTTGGTATTTATATCAATGAAAAACTTCTTAAACAAGTGGTTTTACCCGGCAATAAAGGAGAAAAGTTTTTTGATGAAGAATATATTTTGACAGAAGAAATTATTGAAAGTTTTAACAGTAAAGTTTTAAAGGTAAAATTTGCAGCAAATGAAGGTAACCCTACCGCTAGGATATTTACAGTGAGGCTATTAAAGTAAAGTTCTTTCAAGAAGATTAGGTGAAAAATTTTCAGGATAAGATTAACTTATCCAACAAAAAATAATTTATCAATTCTCCCTTAATTCACAATTTTAAGCTTCAAGTACAAACCAATAAAAATAATTTAAGATTCAAGAGACCCAGAAGAATCTAGGCTGTTTTATGTCCTTTTACTGCGTAAAATAAAATGTACAAATAGCTTGGAAACATAATGAATAGAAAACTCGTTTGAGAACCCATTGATTCTTCTAATAAAGCATATATCTGTGGTAAAATTGCTCCTCCAGAGATAGCCATTATTAACAAGGCTGAACCTATTTTGGTGTATTTACCTAAACCTTTAATTGCTAAAGGAAATATTACTGGCCACATTAAAGAATTTGCTAAACCAAGTAACGCAATAAATACAATACTCAAGTAACCAGAACTTAAATACGCAACCAGTGTAAGCAGTAATCCAACAATTGCAGCAATCATTAATGCTTTTTCTTGTTTAATATATTTTGGAATTAAAAGAATACCTAAAATATAGCCTAAAACCATAGAAGCTAAAGTATAAGAGGTGAATATTTTAGTTTGATCTAAATTCATCCCTAAAGACTTCCCATAAGTACCTATTACGTCTCCGGCCATTACCTCCACACCTACATACAAGAAAAGACAGATTACTCCTAAATTAAGGTTCCTATAGCTAAATACACTTTTTTTAGAAGCCACCACATTCCCTTCCTCATCTATATGATCTTCGTCTGTATTTATTTCAGGCAAAGACGATAACCTAATAAGAATAGCTAACACAATAAGAACTATTGCTATAATGATATAAGGTAAAATTACTCGGCTAGCTAAAGCGTTTAACAACACATCTTTTTCAATAGGATCTATAATTATTTTAACTTTTTCTTCTAACTCTGTAGCTCCTTTAAGTACCAAAGCACTTAAAATTAGTGGACTTAAAACGCCGGCTACTTTGTTGCAAATCCCCATTATGCTGATTCTTTTTGCCGCACTTTCTATTGGACCTACAATAGTAATATAAGGATTAGAAGCTGTTTGCAGCAATGAAAGTCCCATTCCCTGAACAAACAATCCGATTAAAAACAACGGAAAAGTTCTGACCATTGCAGCCGGCACAAATATCAATGCACCTATTGCCATCACAAAAAGACCTAGAGACATCCCATTTTTAAACCCAACCCATTTAAGAATATAAGAAGAAGGAATGGCAAGAAAAAAATAAGCCATATAAAAGGCAAAAGTTACCAGCAAGGCTTGAGATGTATTAAGTTCGCAAGCTAATTGAAGAAATGGAATTAAAGTACCATTTAACCAAGTAACAAACCCAAAAATGAAAAACAATGCTCCTATTATTACTACAGGATTAATTGTGTTTTGCTTTATTTGAAGATTAGAAGTTTGAGATTTAGACATGTTTTAATGAATTTAATTATCTAAGAAAATAGCTTTCCCAAAATATTGGGATAGGTGAAAATTTGGATGTTCACTTTCAATAGGACTCCAACATAAAAAATGTGGTTTAGATAAATCATCGCCACACTTATAAAAGTTTACAGATACGACTTGATTTTTAAGAGAATTAATTTGATGAAATTGAAAAACGCTATTTGGAATAACCAGTGTAAGTTCCCAATTAATCATTAATTTTTCTTGAATGCTTATGGTTTTAAAAGTTACAGATGTTTTAATACTTTTTATTTTTTCAATATTCATAGGTTTTCTATGATCTTTACCATTACCAAAACCGGCTAAGCATGTTCCTTTACAATTAAATTCAAAGTTATAATAGCTTTCTTCGTTATTAAACCCAATAAAAAACTCAACGCATGAATCTTTATAAACAGGATCATTAGGTTGTGTGTAAATAGCCCTTATTTCTTCTTCTACAACAAAAAATTTTACTAAAACTGCTTCATCATTATACGCAATGCTGAAATTGACATCACCTGAGAAATCATAATTCCATGGATTATTATTGATTGGATATTTTTTAGTGTTATCCATTCTCACTGAAACAAAATCTACCATTGATATTTCTTTCGAAAAATAAGGTATAAGGATTGTTTTTTTCATCGTTTATAAACAAATATATCATTTATATTAAAATGTTTACGCACACATTTTAATTTATTATTTCAACCTAAAAAAAATTATAACTCAATCGTTTAGAAAATGATTTGTTCTTGTTTCTTATTTATTACTAAAGAATAGATCTGAATTTCAGATTAAGATGGCACCTAAGGAATATCAATAAAAACATCAGCTATCCAAATCATCTCCAATAAAATAATTTACATTTTCTTTGGTGATGATATCAAGCGGTAAATATTTAATAGCAGGTACTTCCTTATTAAAAATCAATTTATCGGCCAATAATTGTAAAGCCCAAAATCCTTGTCCCTTTGGATTCTGATTAATTAAGAAATTTATGACGTCTTTTTTTAGGTAATGAATATTCTTAGCTAATAAATCATAGCCAATTATTTTAACATCAATAATGTGCTTTTGACTTAAGTATTCGGCAATTTCAAAAGCTTTGGATGTGGTCACAAAAACTCCGCGAATAGATGGGTTATTTTCAAAAATACTATCCATTTGTTGAATAAATGAGGAATAATTAGGTCTAGTGATTTCTGCTCTAATGATATTAAATTTTTCTAATAAGTTATTTTGCTGAAAATAGTTCCTAAAACCTAATTCTTTTTTCTCTAGGTGAGCTGCATTCGAAGTTTCCTCATCAAAGTGAGCAATTAAAATAGAACATGGTGCTGATTGCCCATAGTGGATTAGTTTTGCAGCCAAAAAACCGCTCTGATAAGAATCTTGGCCGATATAGCTTAAAGGTTCAAAATCAGAAATTTCGGTATTAAATAAAACAAAAAAGATATTTTCTTTTCGCCATGCCTCTAAAAAAGGTAAAATTTCACGGTGAAATATAGGGGTAAGAATTACCGCATCTGGAGCCTGTTCAGTAATCTGTTGTGCCTTTTCAACAAATGATTCTACATGATAAGGATCAAAAAAGTGAAATTTCACCTTAAGAC
>JBILPO010000039.1:0-9924 GCA_044373805.1 Pelobium sp. | reverse complement strand
CTCCAACATTAATTTCTACGGTGCCAGTAAATGCTTCAGCTACAGCTTCAATAAATGGCGCCGTGGTATTAACTTTTGATGAAAAAGTTAAAGCGGGTACTGGCAATATCACTTTAGGAACTTCCACAGTATTGGGTTCTTATGGTTCTAAAACGGCTACTTTTTATTACGAAAAATTAAATTACGATACGTCCTATACATTTACAGTTCCAGCAGGAGCTTTAACAGACCTTGCTGGTAATCCTTATGCTGGTACAACTTTTACTTTCAGAACTGGGGTAAGATTAGAGCCAACGAAGAAACTATTTGATGCCGTTGTGGCAAAAGATGGTTCAGGAGATTATACTTCCATTACCGCCGCAATTGCAGCCGCTCCTGCGAGCAGAACATCGCCTTGGGTAATTTATATTAAGAGTGGCAAGTATACTGGTCATCATGATATTCCTTCAACAAAACCATTTTTACATTTAATTGGTCAACACCGTGATAGTGTGATTATTTCCGATAATCGTTTATCTGGAGATGCAGGTAATGGAAATACGGTTTATCATGTAAGTTCTGGCGCTACAATGGTCGTAAATTCTACAAATTGTTACTTCGAAAATATGATTCTCGAGAATAGTTTTGGTTTTGACAATCAAACTGGTCCGCAAGCTTTAGCCTTATATGCGGTGACCAATAAATTTGCAATGAACAACTGCTATTTAAGAAGTTATCAGGACACTTATCTTTCTGCCTACAGCAGTATTGCTGATCGTCAATATATTAAAAACAGTAAAATTGAAGGTGCAGTAGATTTTATTTATGGCGGTGGAGATGTGTTTTTTGATAGAGATACTATTCACTGTGTTCGTAAAGATGGGGGTTATATTGTTGCTCCAAGTCATGGAAATGGAACAGCTTGGGGATATGTTTTTAGTAATTGTACGGTGACAGAAAAAATTGCCGGCACCACTACCTACTTTGGAAGGCCATGGCAAAACGCACCTAAAACAGTATTTATAAACACCAAGCTTAATACTAGTATTTACGCCTCAGGTTGGTATTATAAAATGGGCGCTATACCAGCTATTTTTGCCGATTATAATACCACTAATGCCCTGGGAAATGCTGTTGATTTAAGTCAGCGTATTTCTTCTTATCAATATGACGTGAAAGATGCCAATGGAAATGTAACCAGCACCGTCACTGGAACAGCCAAAAAATCTTTAACCGATGCTGAGGCTGCAACATATACTTATGAAAATGTAATTTTAAGAAGTGGCGATACTTGGGATCCAAGAATGATTACCGAAGCGCCTAATAAACCAACTAATTTACAAGTAAGCAATTATAATCTTTCTTGGGATGCAGTTCCATACACACGTGTATATATTATTCTTAGAAACAAAAAAGTAATTGGTTTTAGCTTAACTAACACTTTTTTAGATAATACTGCATTAAATGGCACAAACTATACCTATGCAGTACAATCTGCAAGCGAATATGGCGCAATCAGTGTTGCTTCTGATAATTTTCAAACGCTTCCAATTACTGGTTTAGAATTCAACGCTAAAAAAGTAAACGGTGCAGTAGCGGTTAGTTGGAGCACAAAAACAGAAATTAATACTTCGCATTTTGTGGTAGAACGTAGTGTAAATGGCAATGTATTTAGCGCTTTAGGGCAAGTTGCGGCCACTGTAAACAGTACAACAATAAATAAGTACAACTTTACAGATAAGGCGCCTGTTCAAGGAAATAATTATTATAGAATAAAATCTGTAGACTTAGACGGAAAATTCACTTACAGTCCTGTTGTGGTTGTGAAAATTATGGGCGATTTAAAAATCGTTGTATATCCAACTATTACTAATTCTACAATTCAGGTTCTTCACGCTAAAGTGACTAATCCAAGTACCATTAAAATTTTCAATTATAGTGGTCAACAAATGAAGGCTGTTGAGGTAGATAGAAATGCCATCCAAACAGAAATTAATGTGGCAAATTTATCATCTGGGATTTACATCATTACTTTTGAGAATAGCACAACTTCATTTAATACTAAGTTTGTAAAGCAATAGAAAGCTTATCATAATTCATAATAAAAAAGATCATCTCCAATAAAAAGGGATGGTCTTTTTTTTATTTGAAAAGCATTAAAAACAATTTTTAAAATGTTTTTAAGCATATTATATCGGCATCGATTGCATAAATTAATATCCTTAATTCTTTTCAAAACAAAGTTTTTCTATGTAAAATTGAATATTTAGTAACCAATTATAAGTTGTCGTTTTGTTAATTCGGCATCAATCAATATACATTTTCAATAATTATTTTCATGGTGAAAGCTTTTCAATATTTAATCATTGTAGGAAGTTTAGTAAGCACTTCTTTTGCACAGCAAGCAACTAAGAACGAGGTTTCCAAAGTTTGGGTTTCGGATCAAGGCAATGGAACATATAAAAACCCCGTTTTAAATGCAGATTATTCAGATCCGGATGCGATAAGAGTGGGCAATGATTACTATTTAACTTCTTCCAGTTTTGAGCATATCCCAGGTTTACCCATTTTACATTCTATGGATATGGTAAACTGGACAATCATTAACCATGCATTAAAAAAACAACCACCATTTAATGTGTTTAACAAGCCGCAGCATGGAAACGGAGTTTGGGCGCCTGCCATCCGTTACCATAATAATGAGTTTTACATTTACTATCCCGATCCTGATTATGGCATTTACATGGTGAAAACTAAAGATCCTGCTAAAGATTGGTCAACACCATTATTGGTATATCCCGGTAAGGGAATTATAGATCCTTGTCCGTTTTGGGATGAAGATGGTAAAGCTTGGTTAACTCATGCTTATGCGGGGAGCAGAGCGGGCATCAAAAGCATTATTGCAATAGCGCCTATGAATACAGACGGAACAGAAGTAACAGGTGAAAGTATTGTGGTATATGATGGTCACGAAACCGACCCAACCATTGAAGGACCTAAAGTTTACAAGAGAAATAATTACTATTATCTTTTTGCACCTGCAGGCGGAGTGCCTACAGGCTGGCAATTGGTTTTGCGATCAAAAAATATCTTAGGCCCGTATGAGAGAAAAGTAGTGATGGATCAAGGTAAAAGTGCTATCAATGGTCCACATCAGGGCGCTTGGGTAAGTACACCACAAGGCGAAGATTGGTTTTTTCATTTTCAGGACAAAGATGCCTATGGCAGAGTGGTACACTTGCAACCCATGAAATGGATAAATGATTGGCCAATAATTGGGTTGGATAAAGATGGAGACGGAATTGGAGAACCTGTTTTAACCTATAAAAAACCAGCTGTTGGCAAAACTTTTCCTATACAAACTCCAGCAGAATCTGATGAGTTTAATGATAAAGAACTGGGTAAGCAATGGCAATGGGAAGCTAATTCGGTTGGTAATTGGTTAATGACGGCCAATAACGGAAGCTTAAGGTTATATGCCCATGCTACCGATAGTGCCCGTAATCTTTGGGATGTACCTAATATTATTGGACAAAAATTTCCGGCTGATGAATTTACTGCTACCACAAAGGTCAAGTTCACTCCAAACCTCAATGTGAAATTAAAGAATGAAGAAGCCGGCTTGGTAATATTGGGTTTAAGCTACGCTAATTTGTCTATTAAAAGTAAAACAGATGGATTGTATCTGGTAAAAGGAATTTGTGAAAAAGCCGATAAAGGAAATCCAGAAATAGAAACCATCATTACCAAATTAAACACATCAGAAGTTTGGTTAAAAGTAAAGGTAGATAAAGGTGCAAAATGTACTTTTTCTTACAGTTTAGATGGAATCACTTATACAGAGGCCATTCAAAATTTCCAGGCATTTCCCGGTAAATGGGTGGGGGCTAAAATAGGTTTGTTTAGTATTGGAAACACAAAAATTATCGATACCGGCTATGCAGATTTTGATTGGTTTAGGATAAATAAATAATAAAATTGATAATTCATGATACATTTTAAAAGACAGAATCTAATACTCAATTTTTTATCCTTTCTGCTTATTTTTCTAATAACGCAATCTTTTTCTTTAGCTAAAAACACACAAAAAATAAACATCGAAGTTAAAGTAAGTACCGTTCAAGAAGTTTTAGAGGCGGTAAAAATTGCAAAACCTGGTGATGTAATTTTAGTGCAGGGCGGAGAATATTTATTTGATAAAAGAATTGATATTAAAATAAGTGGAACACCTGCAGATAAAATTATTTTTATGGCGGATAAAAAAAGTGCCAGTCGACCAAAATTTAATTTCACAGCTTTGCCAGAAGGCGATTCTAACCAAGGTATAATTTTGAGAGCCAGTAATTGGCACATCAAAGGAATAGATATTTTTAATACCGGAGACAATGGGTTACTTATAGCCGGCGGAAGCAATAATATCATTGAATTTTGCACATTTTCAGAATGTTCTGACACGGGCTTGCAATTGGTAGCTGGTGCGGCAAATAACCTAATATTAAACTGCGATTCTTACCATAACGCCGATTCTAAAATTGAAAATGCTGATGGTTTTGCTTGTAAAATTGATGCTGGTACTGGCAATAAGTTTGAAGGATGCCGGGCTTGGCAAAATTTAGATGACGGCTGGGATGGCTACTTAAAAAACACCGATAATATTACCACCACTTACATTAACTGTTGGGCTTTTAACAACGGACAATTAAAGGATGGAAAACCTAGTGGCGGCGATGGTAACGGTTTTAAATCTGGCGGAAGCGATGATAAATTGTTAAAACACAATGCATTTTATGAAAATTGCATTTCGGCGGGTAATCTTAAAAAAGGCTTTGATCATAACAGCAACCGTGGCTCTGTCACATTAATAAACTGTAAAGCGTACAATAATCTGCAGGCTAACATGGGTTTTGGTAGCAAGAATCCACTTTCAAAACTAACCATTAAAAATTCGTTAGTTTTTGGCGAATTAGGAGGTTTAAATGCTGAGGTGAAGGACATCGAGAATAATAGCTGGCAAAATTCTTTGTTATTAAAAGCTAGTGATTTTAAAAGCCTAGATATAAAAGAACTTTTTAAGCCACGCAAAGCGGATGGAAGTTTGCCCGAAGTAGCCTTTTTAAAACTGAAATAATTTATTTAAATGATTAGGAAAGGTTTTGAAAAATAATAATATGAAAAAATTAAGCATTTTTATTTTTTTGCTCACGCTGATGCTGGGTTTACAAGCTCAACAGCAGCCTTTGAAATTCACGGTTGCGCAAGATAATAGTGGCGATTTTAAAACCATACAAGAAGCGGTAAATAAAGTAAGAGATCATTCGCAACAGGTGGTCACCATCTTTATCAAAAACGGAATTTATAAAGAAAAATTAGTGATCCCATCTTGGAAAAAAAACATTGCCCTTATTGGCGAAAACAAAGAAAAAACCATTATTACCAATGATGATTATTCTGGTAAAGATTTTCCAAATAAAGACTTTACAGGGAATACAAAATACAGTACTTATACTTCATATACCATTCTAATGCAGGCCAACGATTGTCGCATAGAAAATATAACTATACAAAATACCGCTGGCAGAGTTGGGCAAGCCGTAGCTTTAATGATAGAGGCTGATAGATGCTTGGTTAAAAACTGTAATATTTTAGGAAATCAAGATACATTATACACCGCAAAAGACGGGCGCAATTATTTTAAAGATTGCCATATAGAAGGCACTACCGATTTCATTTTTGGAGAAGCTACCGTAGTTTTTGAAAACTGTACCATCAAGAGTTTGCAAAATTCTTACATCACCGCAGCATCAACCACTAAAGAACAAGCTTTTGGTTTCGTTTTTTTGAATTGTAAATTAATTGCTGCTGATGGAATAGATAAAGTTTATTTAGGAAGACCTTGGCGGCCATTTGCAAAGACAGTTTTTATGAACACAGAAATAGCTGCACATATAAAACCAGTAGGTTGGGACCCTTGGAAAGGAGATGCCATGTTTCCTGATAAAGAAAAAACGGTTTTCTATGCCGAATATCAAAATTTTGGTCCTGGAGCAGCAATTTCTACCCGAGTAAAATGGGCTAGGCAACTTACATCGGCGGAAGCCAAAAAATATAACCTTAAAAATATTTTTAAAGATTGGATCTCAAAATAATAGTTTGAAGTCAATTTTCTATCAGCTTTTTTTCATTAACAAAGTGTAAATTAGGATGCTAATTATTTTATCAATTAAATAAATTAAAACATGAAAAATAGCTTGATTTTATTTATAATTTCAGTAGCATTTAACGTTAGTGCACAAACTCAATTCACCAAATTATGGGAAACTAAAGATCTCCCAACTCCAGAATCAGTACTTCCTGCCGCTAATGGTAAACTTTTATATGTTTCGTTAATTGACGGGGATGCCAGCAAAGTTGACGGAAATGGGGGCGTAGCTATTTTGACTGCCGATGGGGAAATCAGTAATAAAAATTGGATAACTGGTTTAAATGCGCCAAAGGGAATGGGTATTTATAAAGGGAAACTTTACGTTGCCGATATTAATGAAGTAGTGGTTATTGATGTAGAAGCGGGAAAAATTATCAATAAAATTTCGGTAGAGGGCACTGTGTTTTTAAATGATATTGCCATAAATAGTAAAGGAATTGTTTTTGTGTCTGACACCAGATTAGGGAATGTTTATAAAATTGAAAATAACATTGCTACACTTTATTTAGAAAAAATGACTAGCGCCAACGGATTAAAAGTGGTTGGAAATGATCTATTCATTCTAAGCGGACCAACATTATTAATGGTTGATGCAGAAAAGAAAATAACTACAGTTGCTAAAGGTTTATTGGCTGGCGGTGATGGAATTGAGCCCATAGATGCTAATACTTTTATTGTTTCTTGTTGGATTGGTTTAGTTTATGAAGTAAAAATGGATGGAACGCTAACCCAATTAATGGATACCCGAGAACAGAAAATGAATACCGCTGATATAGGATATAACACCCAAAAAAAGATAGTTTACATTCCAACTTTTTTGAAAAACTCAGTAATTGCTTATCAATTAAAATAAATTTTGATGAAGATATTTTGGATTTTCCTTTTTGGGTTATTTGTAAACGCGGCATTAGCAAAGCAAAAAACCAGTACGATTAGAGATACCAGTTTCACCTTAAAAAGCACCTTTATAAAAGAGAAAAATAAATATCCATTTATTTCCATCGCCGATTCCCCTTTAAACAAAAAGCTCTTATTAAAAGAGAATTTAGTTTATAAAAATTTGGACGACAAAGCGCTCCATTTAGATGTGATTTATCCTAAAAGGAAGGTAAAAAATGGCTATCCGGCTGTTATTTTAATTCACGGTGGAGGCTGGCGTTCTGGCGAAAAATCTCAAACCATAGCCGTTGCCAAAAAAATTGCCGAAAGTGGTTATGTCACTGTTGCTGTGGAGTATAGATTATCTTTAGAAGCGGCTTATCCTGCCGGATTGCAGGACGTAAGATCAGCTATTAGATGGTTGAGAGAAAACGAAAAAATATACCGAATTAATTCTAGTAAAATAGCGGCAATGGGCTTTTCTTCTGGGGGTCAAATGGCAGCTTTATTAGGTACTAGTAATGGAGATGAAAAATATGATGAACCTTCAGATTCAAAAATATCTGGCGATATACAAGCTGCTATTGATGTGGATGGGATCTTGGCTTTCCATCATCCAGAATCTGCAGAAGGCGCTGTAGCTTCCCAATGGTTAGGCGGAACTTATTTAGAGAAACCAGAAATTTGGTACGAAGCATCGGCTTTAACCCATGTAAATAAAAACTCGGTTCCAATACTTTTCATTAACAGTTCAATACCTAGGTTTCATGCCGGTAGAGATGATATGGTGAGAAAACTTAATAACTTTAATATTTATTCAGAAATACATGAATTTCCTAATACGCCACATCCTTTTTGGTTTTTTAATCCTTGGTTTAGCCCAACCGTAAATTATACGATCAAGTTTTTAGATCAAATTTTTAAAAAGTGATATTAGTTACCCCCAGCTTCGAAAAATTAGTGTTTTTGTGTCAAAAAACAAATCCTAATTTGTAATTTAACCCTGATGCCTCCAAGTTCTTTGTGGTCAAAATTTCACCTTCAATCATACCTTTCTCGTTTAAAACGCTATAATTCTTATTCACACTTTACGCAAACCTTACCGGCATCGATTGCATAAATAAATAGGTTATATTGGCATCAAAACAGGTTAATAATGATTAAAATTGTTAATAAACCAAGATTTCTAATCAATCAGAAATATTTTTTAACCAACACAAACAGTATTTTATTAAAAAAAAATGATGAATTTATTTGATTTAAGTGGAAAAGTTGCTTTGGTCACCGGCTGTAATAAAGGCATAGGTAAAGGCATGGCTTTGGCACTTGCAGCAGCCGGAGCTGATATTATTGGTGTTTCAGCAAATATGCCCTTAAGTGGAGGTGAAACCGAAATTGAGGTTCAGAAATTAGGAAGAAAATTCAAAGCTTATCAATGTGATTTTGGAAAAAGAGAAGTTTTAGAGTCGTTTATAATAAAAGTATTAGCAGAGAACCCAGTAATAGATATTCTGGTGAACAATGCAGGCACCATCATGCGTAAACCAATAGCAGAACATCCAAATGAATATTGGGATAATGTTTTAGCTATCAATTTAGATGCACCATTTATTTTAACCAGAGAAATTGGGGCAAGAATGTTAGAACATGGTTCTGGTAAAGTCATATTTACCGCGTCTCTTTTAACTTTTCAAGGTGGAATTACCGTACCAGGTTATGCAGCAAGTAAGGGTGCAATTGGTAGTTTAGTTAAAGCATTCGCTAATGAATGGGCTTCAAGAGGGGTTAATGTTAATGCAGTTGCCCCAGGGTATATTGCAACAGATAATACCGAAGCATTAAGAAATGACGAGGAAAGAAGTAAATCTATACTTGGTAGAATTCCGGCCGGACGATGGGGTACACCCGAAGATTTTGGTGGGGTAACCGTTTTTTTAGCTTCAAAAGCATCAGATTATGTACACGGAACCATTATCACCGTTGATGGTGGTTGGATGGGCAGATAAAATTTAGAATATGAAACAAAGATATCACAACAGCCAAAAAGAAGTAAAAGGAATGAACACTGCAGAACTGCGTGAACAATTCCTGATAGAAGAGTTAATGAAAAATGGAGAAGTGGTTTTTACTTACAGCCATTATGATAGAATCATTGTGGGCGGGGCGGTACCAACTACTAAAGCTTTGGTATTAGAAAATTACCCTATGCTTAAAGCCGATTTCTTTTTAGAAAGAAGAGAGCTAGGCGTAATTAATGTGGGTGGCGAGGGAAGCATTACTGTAGACGGAACCACTTACGTTGTAGCTAAAAAAGATTGTTTATACATTAGCAAAGGAAGCAAAGAAGTAAGTTTCGCTTCTGTATCTGCAAGTCAGCCAGCACAATTCTATATTCTTTCTGCTCCGGCACACAAAGAATATCCAACTACATTAATGAAAGAAGCTGATGCAACTCCTGTTGTTTTAGGTTCTGCAGAAACCTCAAACCACAGAACCATTCATAAATATATTTATGCAGATGGTATTCAAAGTTGCCAGTTGGTAATGGGTTTAACCACTTTAACAACAGGTAGTGTTTGGAATACAATGCCATCTCATACACATGACAGAAGAATGGAAGCCTATTTCTATTTTGATTTGGCTGAAGACCAAACGTTATTTCATTTTATGGGCGAACCACAAGAAACTCGTCACCTTTTAGTACATAATCACCAAGCAATCATCAGCCCGCCATGGTCTATACACTCTGGTTGTGGAACCGCTAGTTATTCTTTTATATGGGGAATGGGTGGCGAAAATCAGGATTATGGGGATATGGACATCATAAAAATTACAGATATAAGATAAGCCAAATAAGCTTTAAG
>JBILPO010000297.1:0-3418 GCA_044373805.1 Pelobium sp. | reverse complement strand
ATTGCTGGGACTCCTTCCGCATCCGGAACTTTTAATTATACCGTGAACTTAAGTGGCGGTTGTGGAACTGTTTCTACTACCGGATCTATTGTGGTTGCTCCTTTGAAAACTGTTTCGCTGACTTCTGCTGCTGGAACCAATGCACAAACTAAATATTTAAATACAACGATTACCAATATTACATATGCTACAACAAGTGCTACCGGCGCTACGGTTTCTGGCTTGCCGACTGGCGTAACCGGGACTTGGGCGGCTAATGTATTAACCATTTCTGGAACACCATCTGTTTCAGGAACTTTTAATTATACCGTAAATTTAATTGGAGGATGCGGAACATTAACCACAACCGGCTCTATCATTGTTAATACTCCTAACCCAATAATAAGTTATTCAACTTATGATGCCAGCACAGGGATGTTGGTTGTTACAGGGACAGATTTTCTTCCTTTATCAGGAGTTGTTAATGATATAGATGTTACTAAATTTAGTTTAAAAGGCCAGGCTAATGGTGTATTTACTTTGACTTCTCCTAATGTTGAGATTACAAGTTCAACATCTTTTACCATCCCTTTAAATGCAAACGATAAAGCAGCGGTTAATCTATTATTGAATAATAATGGTCCGGCTTCTAAAGATGCAACCATTTATAATTTAGCCGCCGCTGAAGATTGGAATAAAGGAATCCCCAGCTCTGCTATCATTGCAGATTTGATAAATAATTGGATAATCGTGAGTAATGCAGATCAAGTTTTACCAGTTTCCCTAATTAGCTTTAAGGCCAAATCTCAAAATAACAATGTTTTACTAAGCTGGAAAACATTAGCAGAGCATAATAATAGCTTTTTTAGATTAAGTCATTCTGAGGATGGGAAAATCTTCAACTTGATTACCAAAGTTAATGCAGCTATCAATGGAGCTATAGAAAATACTTACGCGTTTATCCATCTTAATCCTGTAAATGGAAACAATTACTACCGCTTAGAACAAGTAGACTTCGACGGAACTGTGAAAGATTTAGGGATTCAAATGATTAAGTTTTCTATTGCCGTTAGTCAAGAAGTAAAAATATATCCAAACCCTACGCTAGATGATGTAATAGTCAGTTTTGAGAAAGACTTTTTTACGGAAGCAAAACTAATTGATTTGAATGGTGCAGTGCTGATTAAGAAAAGCATTTCCATAAATGATACTAGATTATCATTTGATATGAGGAATCTTTCGGCCGGAAGTTATTTAATACAATTGGATGGTAAAACAACCACTATTAAAAAGGTAGTGAAGCTTTAATAATACTAAGTAACTACGAATTTATGTTCTATACCCCTGTAAATCGGGGAATATTATCAAAGTTGCGAGTTAATATTTAGTTGTTTAAGTTTATTATACCACAAAATAATAGGCTTCAAAGAAGGGATTGATTTATCATCATTCTCTTCTTTGAAGAATTTTTCAGCAAATATTTCTCAATGAATTTTTTTGATGTCTTTCAGGTCAGGCACTCATGAAATCTCTACTTATTAATTAGGCAAAAAAGACAACGCCCACTTCACATATTCATATGTTTAAATGACAAAAACTCATTTAATATAAACTTAATCAAGAATTAATTGCTTATGATTCCGTCATTTTTTTTAGCTCGATAATCACCTTATCTATCACACATTCTAGTTTTATAATTAACTTCTCTAGCTTTTCAGAAGCTTGAAATTCTTTAGATAATAGTTCAATCTCTGTAATTTCTTTTTCTAATGACTTAATGCTTAAATTAAATATTGATGGCTTTATTCTATGAGCTATTCTACCAACTTGTTCAAAGTCTCCTCTGTAATAAGCTGATTTAATTTCTTGGACAGATTTTGGTGTTCTATCTGTAAATAAATTTAACATCTTATCTACAAAATCAGTATTTCCTTTTGAAATTTCTATCAATTGTTCTAATTCAAATAAAGATTGTGATTGATGAAAATCATTCTGAATTAATCCCGTTTGAGCCTTTAATTCATCGTTTTTATTCAACCATTTTGTAATTATTCTTAGCAGTTGATTTTCCTCAAATGGTTTAGAAAGATAATCATTCATTCCAGCATCAAAACATTTTTGATGATCTCCTTTTAAAGCATAAGCAGTAAGTGCGATAATAGGCAAATCTTTTGTAATAGATTTACGGATAATTTGAGTTGCTTCTAAACCATCCATTACGGGCATTTGCAAATCCATCAATACTATATCAAAAGGATTTTCTTTTACCTTATTTATCGCATCTTGACCATTTTGCGCTTCTATTATATTTGCACCAAAATTCTTTAGAATTGTTGACGCTAATAATCTGTTGATATCATTATCATCTGTTACTAAAATATTTTTCCCTTTTAACAATCGGGTATCTATCTCAAAAGTTTCTTTTTGTGGCAAATCTTGTACAGTCCCTTTATCTAATTGGATAAGAATTGAAACTGAAGTCCCCTCATTCTTTTTACTAAACACCACTATTTCACCTCCCATCAATTCTATAAGTTCTTTACAAATGCTCATTCCTAAACCCGTACCACCGTATTTACGCTTCACACTTTCATCTTCTTGAGAAAATTTATCGAAAAGTTTGGCAATAAAAGCTACTTCCATCCCAATGCCAGTATCAGTAACAGAGGCTTCAATCAATTGATAATCTTGCATATCCTTAATCACTCTGCAAGTGACATCTACCGATCCTTTAAAAGTGAATTTAATTGCATTACTAATTAAATTTAGCAGTATTTGCTCTAAGCGATAAGGATCACCAATAAGAACAGGAGAAAGATGAGAATCACAAGAAGAGTTGGTAAATTTTAAACCTTTTTCCTCTGCTCTGTGTTGCAATACCTGCATCACTTTACTGATTACTTTTTGAGGTTCAAATCCAATTTTTTCTATGGTTAATTTACCAGAATCAATTTTACTGAGATCTAAAATATCATTAATTATAATGATTAAATTATCTGAGGCAGAATGAATAATATCTAAAAAGAATTGTTGATTTGGGTTAAGTTTGGTTTTGTTTAATTGATTTGCCATCCCTAAAATGGCATTCATTGGAGTTCTTATTTCGTGACTCATATTTGCCAGAAATAATTCTTTTGCTTGAGCAGATGCTTGAGCAGCATCTCTAGCTGTTGTCAAATCAATTTCTAATTGTTTTTGGGCTGTAATATCTAAATGAATACCTACAGAGCCCACTAAATCTCCATTATCATTATATCTTGGCGCACCACTAATTAACAGCCATTTTAACTCTCCATCTTTATTTTTTAATGGCAGTTCATAAGCATCTGAAACCCCTTTCTTACGTTGATTACTCTTGGAGATTACTACTTTTTCATTATCAGCAGATAATAATAAATGTGACGCGTTATTGCCTATTAATTCTTCAATTTGGTAACCG
>JBILPO010000296.1:0-3440 GCA_044373805.1 Pelobium sp. | reverse complement strand
ATTGATAAATCTATTAAATGCTTTAACCAATTAGATCCATTTTTAGGTTCTAGGCTAGAGTTGATGAAAGAGAACGGATTATTTGATGTAGAAAGTAGAAAAGGAAAAGCTCCGGGTGGCTACAACTATCCGTTGGCCGAAAGTGGCGCTCCTTTCATTTTTATGAACTCGGCTAACTCGTTTAGAGACTTAACCACTATGGTTCATGAAGGTGGACATGCTATTCATACCTTTTTAACTGCTAATCTCAAGCTCAACGATTTTAAACATTGCCCTTCAGAAGTAGCGGAGTTAGCGTCAATGTCTATGGAATTGATTTCTATGGACCATTGGGACGAGTATTTTGCTGATAAAGAAGAATTAAAAAGAGCTAAAAAATATCAATTAAAGGATATTTTAAAAACTTTACCCTGGGTTGCCGTGGTAGATGCTTTTCAGCATTGGATATACACCAACCCAACTCATACAACAGAAGAAAGAACCAAAGCTTGGAAAGAAATTTTCAACAAATTTGGCGCCAACTTTGTAGATTGGACTAACCACCAAGAAGCTTTAGAAAATCTTTGGCAAAAGCAATTACATATTTTTGAAGTGCCTTTTTACTATATAGAATACGGAATTGCTCAATTAGGTGCTATTGCAGTTTGGAAAAATTACAAAGAAAATCCAAAGCAGGGTTTAGCTAAATATTTAGATGCTTTAAAACTAGGTTATACTAAAAACATGATTCAAATTTACGAAACAGCCGGTATACAATTTAACTTTAGCGCCGCTTACATTAAAGAATTGATGGCTTTTGTTCAACAAGAATTAAAAAAATTAGACGAATAATTTAAGAAGAAGCTAAAATTTATCAATCGTTTTTTACTTTTGGGAATTATTAATTTTTTAATCCCAAAATTGGATTTAAAAATCTTTAAAACACTTCATCATATTTAATCTTTATTATATCATTATGAAAAAAATAAGCAAGCCAATAATACTTAAATCTGCATGGCTATTTGTGGCATTGTTAATATCTCAAACTGCTACTTTTGCACAAGAGGTTTATGCTTCTCAGGCGCTGTTAAGTAACCTTTCTGCAATGGAAAGAGCAGAGCAATCTTGGGTTTGGATTTTAATTGGTTGTGTATTTGTTATTGCAGTCTTCGCATTATATTCTGCCAGAACAGTAGAAAACCACGATTCTGCGGCTCATTAATACAATCTAACATTATTGCTGGGAAATATTTTCCAGCAATAATGCGTATTAATTTCTTCTAAACAGTAATTTGTGATTATTAGATAAATCGTTAAATGTGAACAAGTTGAAAAACTTACCATCTTTAAAAACAAAAACTAAATTAACTTTAATCACATTTTAATTTTTTAACAATGAAAAGGCTCTTAGATCTTCTTAAAAACAAATACTTCCTTTGCTCTATAGCTTTTATAGTTTGGATGCTGTTTTTTGATAGGAATGATGTAGCTTCTCAATATGATTACCGAACCAAGGTGAAGAAATTAGAAGAAGAAAAAGAATTTTACAACAAAGAGATTGCTCAGGCAGAAAAAGATCTTCAAGAATTGACTACCAATTCAGAAAAATTAGAGAAATTTGCTCGTGAACGCTATTTAATGAAACGAGACAATGAAGATGTTTTTGTGATTATTGAAGAAACTCAAGCTAAAGAAAAAGAAAGCTTTTTTTAATACATTCTGGGTAGGGTTAAATTGTATTTTACCGCAATAATTCTAATTAAGAAAATCACTGCAATAGAAATTACTTTCACAAAAGTGGGATCTACACCAATATAATCTAGCAATAAATAAACTATACCGCCAACAATACAAGCGGTAGCGTAAATCTCTTTTCTAAAAATAAGGGGAATGTTATTTAACAAAATATCTCGAATAATACCTCCAAAACATCCGGTTACGGTACCTAAAGCCACACAAATTCCCGGACTTAAATCATAAGTCAAACCTTTTTGTAAGCCTACCACGGTAAAAAAACCTAAACCCAGCGAATCAAAAAGAAATAGTGTAATTTTTAAAGATTTTATCCTTTTCCAAAATATAACAGCAACAATAGCGGTTACTAAAATTAACAAAGAGTAGTTGGCACTTTTTAACCAAAAAACGGGCGTATCACCTAATAAAATATCTCTCAGCGTTCCACCGCCAACAGAAGTGGCAAAAGCAATGATCAACACACCAAAAACATCTAAACGCTTTTGCATAGCAGCAAATGCACCAGATACGGCAAAAGAAAAAGTTCCGCAAATGGTAATCACTTCAGCAATAGTTGTATCAAATTGCCCCATTTCTTTTCCTTAAAAACCATTCTAAACTTAACAAACCCATTAAAACTGCAAAAACCCATTTCAAGTTTATGAAATTTTCATAGCTCTTTTCTTCAAAACTAATGGTTTTCACCTTTTCGTTTTTCGCAATATCATCTCGCAATTTATTAATCGCTAAAGGGTAAATCATTTTCCCTCCGCTTTGCGCAGATAGATTATACAAAAGCTGATGATTAGCCGTAGTTTGCATCAATTCTACATTTAACTCTTCTACCAAAAATTGCCCATTTGCAGTGTAAGCTCTATTTCCAAATTGGGTTTTAGCATCAAAACTATAAGCTCCCGAAGGTAAAAAACCTGCATCTAACTGGTAAGCCTTACCCACTTTAGAAAATAAAAAACTATAAGTTTTACCTTCACTTTTAATATTAATAGAAACATCTGGCTCATTATTAAGCTCATAAGCATCATTATATAATTCGGCATTTAATAACACATGCTCATTCTCTACAAACCTATTTTTACTGGCATAAACCCTAAATTTCCTTTTATCCTCTTTTGAAGAGAGATATTGAACAGATTTAGTGATTAATTCATCAACTGCATCATGGTTTTCGTTTTTCTCGAAATCTTCTATTCGCCAACGCCAAATCCCCTCTCCTGTTAGCAAAGCTGTTTTAACACCTCCTTCATTACCAAAACTTAACAAAGGCGCATTGGTTTTTACATTAGCAAGTTGCTGATTAAACAATACTACACCAGCTGTTTTCAAAGAATAATTTCCAAATGGAGCGGTTAATGGTGCTAAAACACTCAAGGACTCTTTAGTTTGATCACTTAATGAAAAAGCATAAAAATCTTTATTAAGAATGGGCAAATATTCTTGCGTAACCTGACCTGCGGAAATATTGAGTAAATTTTGTTGCTGGCTTAAAGCCGATGTATTGGTTGAAGCGCCTATAATAAACCACCTAGATTGCTGAGCAGTTTGTGCTAATATTTGAGTAATTGGATGACTAACAGAAGGTAAGGAATGAAAAATAATTAAACCGTAATCTTTAATATTTGCAGGGATTGCATCGGCGAAAGCCACCTTAACTTCATAATTTTTATTGGTTTCTATAGCTTGTTTTAAGGTGCTGATATCTGGATGAG
>JBILPO010000295.1:0-3447 GCA_044373805.1 Pelobium sp. | reverse complement strand
TTATCATGGCTGTAGCTGTATTGCCAAATAGTACCGGGGCTGTTAAGATCTGGATCATACATACTGCCGTCAAAATCTGGAGATCTATTTAGATAGCCTTCATTGTACTGAAAAACTGTATTTCTGGCACTTCTAGAAAAAATGGTATTACCTGTTGTTCCGGTTGCGGTTTCATAACAAAGGTTTTGTTCTACTAAACCACCATCGGCTAAACGAATAATCATTGCGTTTTTAGAAATATGATGGATGGTATTATTTCTAATCACCAAATTGGTAATTCTTCTTCTCAGCCAATCTGTAGTACCCGGATAATCTGCAACTGTTATTTCGTGGCTGGTTACAATACCTTGATTTTGGATATTATAAATTTCACAGTTAGCCACCAAAATATCATCAAAACGAGTGTCTTTACTATTATCATCAACAACTGTAAAATAAATGCCAGCTGATTTTTTATCTGCTAATTCATTTCCTATGGTTCCTTTTACATCATGTATAACGAGGTTTTTTAAATGAATATGCTCTAATAAACCATAGTTTGAACCGCTTATTTCTACACCTCTTCTTTCAGCAAGGTCAATAGCATTATTGGTGATTTCCAAATTATTTATTTCCCAAAAAGATTGGTTAAATAATTTAACAACACCGCTTGCAATAATTCCATTCCCATTAATTATAGGTTTAGGGCCGCTTCCGTATTGATCAATAATTATAGGTTTGTTAAGTTCACCAGAACCCTGCGGAGCCAATTGACCTATCCAAGATCCACCAGTTTTAAATAATAGTTTGCTACCTGGTACTAAAAATACACCGTTTACTTTGTTTAAAGATTGCCAAGCATTTTGCTCACTTAAGCCATCATTATCATCGTTTCCAGCATTAGAATCGATATAATAGGTTTTTGGTGAATCTGAATTTTCATTAATAAT
This sequence comes from Pelobium sp., assembly GCA_044373805.1. Classification (GTDB taxonomy): domain Bacteria; phylum Bacteroidota; class Bacteroidia; order Sphingobacteriales; family Sphingobacteriaceae; genus Pseudopedobacter. The sequence goes on along the minus strand of JBILPO010000295.1, from coordinate 2,518 downwards.
TAATTGTGGAGATGTAATTCCGCTATTATTTTCTTTTGAATTAAAAGTTACAGTGTTGTTTGATGTATTTGCATCTGATAATGCAAAACTTACTATTCTGTCACTAGAATTTAAGAGATCTAAAGATTTGATATGGCTAGTAATATCCCAATCATAATACTTACCTACAGCCGTAATGGTATTTGACGCAACAACATTTCCTCTGGTTGGGCTATTTGCCCATGTTAAGGTGCTTTCTTGCCAACTATTATCTAAAATAGTAAGCAAATTAATAGTGTTATTAATAGAAGAGCTTACTTTTGCCCTACAATACACCCTCACTACTACTTTGCCTATTCTATTTAAATTTAGGCTAGATAAGTTAAATTTTAGGTAGCTGTACCTAGATTGTCCACTTTGAATTTTAACAAATAAATCATTAGAGGCCCCGTAATTAGTACTTGTACCTGCTTGATAAATCATGGCATCATCAGTAGCTACAAAAGTTTGAGTTTGAGCGCTTAAATGAGAAGTAAAAACTAGCGATATAAGAAATAAGGTAAGAGTAAATATTTTTAAAACATATTTTTTGGCACTGCTTCTCATTTGTTTTTTTATTGATTTAAGTTGGATGAAGGGTTATTGTATTTCAAGAAATGGTTTATTTTTATTGTCTTCTTTTGAAGCTATTTCTATCATCACGCCTGTAGATTTTGGATCGCTTAAGCGGATGCTAAACTCTTTTTCTCCTTTAGCTAACAAACTTTTTATGTGAGCTGTTAAATCTATACTGGTGTAACCCGCTTTGGCGGTTAAATAAATATTAGAAATGGTTTTATCGGTTTTAGGTGAACTCATCCAATTTAAGTTTTCCTCGTTCCAATTGTTATTTAGAGTTTGTAAAACAGCCATAGAAATAGAATCCTGAAAAGTCCCGCTTAGGTTATTAATATGTAATTTAAGTTTAGCAGATTGAAAGCTTGGTTTAATTTGAGAGATATCAAATTTGATAAATGAATGTCTCATTACATTAGCGGTTCTTTTAACAAGCAACTTATTACTGGCTCCATAATTCTGTTCTTTATCACCGGCATAAATAGAGCCATCTGCTAAAGGGAATATGGTTTGTTTATTTTGGGCAAAACTGAGGGCAGACAACATCAGTAATATCCCAAATGTGATTGTTAATTGTTTTTTCATCTTTTATCTATTGTTTATTTAAGTGTTTCTTAAAAAAAAATATTCTAAAAAGTGAGGCCCTTAAAAGGGTCGTTTTTTAAATTAAATTTTAATGTTCTTTAGGTGTAATTTTTAATTATTATAACGCTTTGTGCTTATCCTTGGTTAATAAAATAAATTGTACAGAAAAATCTAATTTTGGTATCATAAATCTAACTAGGATTAGCTTTTTTTTGCCAGACATATTGATCTAATATACCCTGTATTTCTTTCAGGCTTAGCTCTTCAAAATCGCTTATTTAATAAATAAAAGAGTATCAATGTTAAATCTAGATTGATCTATTTACAGGGTATTTGTGTAAGAAACATCAGGTGTTTGTATTTGCATCTCGCTCTATATTTAAAAACCTATTTTAAAATTGAAGAATAATGAAAATCTTCATTTAAAATGAGCGTCATTTATTAACCATGTAACCAACTAAATTAAATACGCATGAACCACTTTTATCAAAATTGGCGACCTTGGCACTTTTTTTTTATTTTTTTAATCTTAAGCGTTTGTATTACAAATTCTACTGTAGCGCAAAATGAGGCTATAACCATTACAGGTGTAGTGCAAGATGATAAAGGCGAAGTTCTACCAGGAGTAATAGTGAAGGTTTTGAACTCTAAATCATCTGTTCAAACCAATCTAAACGGGGCTTATTCTATTAAAGTCGCAAATAAGGAAGCATTTATCACTTTTTCTTTCCTAGGTTTTACCACTCAACAGGTTAAGGTTTTAAATCGTACTATCATCAATATTCAGCTTAAAGAACTCGCTACAAATTTGAATGAAGTAGTTGTGATAGGTTATGGTACAATTAATAAAATAGACCTTACAGGATCTGTAGGGAAAGTAAATATTGATGATTTAAATAAGGCTCCTGTAAGGTCATTTGAAGAAGCTTTAGCTGGTAGAGTTGCAGGTGTTCAAGTAACCTCACAAGATGGACAGCCAGGTTCTGGTATAGATATAATTATTAGAGGCGCAGGTTCTGTTACTCAAGATAATTCCCCTTTATATGTTATTGATGGTTTTCCGATAGAAAATCCGGATAATAATGTCATTAACCCTGATGATATAGAAAGTATAGACATTTTAAAAGACGCATCTGCTACAGCAATATATGGCGCTAGGGGCGCAAATGGAGTAATTATTATTACCACTAAAAGTGGTATAGATGGTGCGCCGGTTATTAATTATAACGGTTATTATGGTACACAAGAAATACTTCAAAAAATTGAAGTACTTAACCCTTTTGAATTTATAAGATACCAGTTAGAGAGGCAACCCGGAACAACGGCTTCATTATATCTT
>JBILPO010000294.1:0-3449 GCA_044373805.1 Pelobium sp. | reverse complement strand
TCATCAAACAATAAAATCCCTCATCGTTATTCACAATAAAAAATGTTTCAATTTTCTAAATATCTTAAATCATCAATACTGCCAAAAAACATCTTTTTCCTAAGCTTAATTTTCTTTATTAATTCTATTGTTTCATTAGAAGTTTGTGCAACTACTGTTAATGTGAGTAGCGTAAATCAGTTACAAAATGCAGTTAATGCATCTGTTGCTGGCGATATTATAATCCTTGCAAATGGGACCTATCTTAATGGAGTTTTAAATATTGGTAAAAGTAATATTATCATAAAAGCAGCTACTCCTGGAGGTGTTTATTGGAATTCAGACGTTAATCTGGCTAACCTTAGAACTACAACTAATAGCCTTCCAAACAGAATAAATATTACGGGTAACTACGTTACTTTAAGTGGTTTTCAATTCACCTCAGGAGATATTGGCGCAGGATTTCTTATAGAAGTGTCAGGAAATTATAACGTTTTAACACACCTGAATTTTAGTGGCTACTATGCACAAAAATACATGCGGTTTTTAGGTGGCTCACAATATAATGAGATTTCTTACTGTAATATAGAAAAGAAACCGGCTGCAGCCATTTCTGGATGCACTATTCAAATATCAACTTCGGCAACCGTTCCTGGCTATCATAAAATTAGATTTTGTTCTTTCAAAGATTTTGAGGGAAATGGTGGGGATTTTGGGAATGAGCCTATCAGAATTGGACTAAGCACAGAAAATAATAACGCATCTAGAACTATAGTAGAATACTGTTATTTTAATAATACTGGCTTAGGGGACAGCGAAAGCGTATCTGTAAAAAGTAAAGAAAATATCATCCGGTTTTCCACTTTTACAAACCAACAAAATGCAATGTTATGTTTCCGAAATGGGGACAACAATGCTGCTTACAGCAATTTCTTTATCAATGCGGGAGGTATAAGAGTAAAAGAAGCTGATAATATTTATTGTTATAATAATTATTTTTATAATTCGGGCACTTCATCTGGTGCTAATTCTGCAGATGCTGTTACATTAGTTTATGTTGCCCCTACAGCGCTTAGGACAAGTAATTTGGTGAATATCAACTTTATCCATAATACTTTTTATAATTGCGGAAGTATAGATTTAGGGGGTAATGGAGCTACCCGTAATACTTGGGCAAATAATATATTCCAAAAAAATTCTGGGTCTATTTTTACGAACTCCAATGGAGGTACCAATTGGATTGGGAATATCTATCAGGGAGCTCTATCATTTGCAATTCCTTCTGGGATGGCGAATATAAATCCTCAATTCGCTTTAAATTCTGATAATTATTATGGGATATTATCAAATAGTCCGGCAATTGATGCTGCAAATGCTACTTACCCTGCTATTTTAGATGTGGCTAGTATTGACGATGACCCTAACGTACTATTTGATATTAGTGGACAAACTAGGCCAAGTGCACTTCATATAAAAGACGTTGGATGCGACGAATATACAACAGGTACAAGAACCAATCATCCATTAACTTTGGCTGAAGTTGGTCCTATTTATTTATCAAGTTCTGTTTTACCTATTAATTTATTACGTTTTAATGCATCAAAGCAAAATGGGGCAACCACACTTGTTTGGGCAACTGCTAACGAGCAAAACAGCAGTCATTTTGAGATAGAGAGGTCTTCAGATGGTGTTAATTTCATTGTGTTAGATAAAATAAAGGCGGCAGGTAACTCAACAAGCTTAATTAAATACACATTTAAGGATAAAAACCCAGCCTCAGGTTTAAATTACTATCGATTAAAAGAAGTAGATTTAGATGGGAAATTATTTTATAGTACCATTCAGGTAGTAGATTTTAAGAATGATTTTATCATTCTACAAACCACACTGGTTAAAGATTTTATTGATGTTCGTACAAGCGAGCTGAAAGAAACAACTTTATATTTTTTCAATAATTACGGACAAAAAATGTTGGTAGTAAATGGTAAAGGGCAGCAATTAATTAACGTTTCCAATTTCCCGACAGGAGTATATTTTATTAAAACTACTGACGGAAATAGTATTAAATTTTTGAAATTGTAAAATCATCATGTTTGTTTTTACCTTATTGCTAATTTTAGGCAGTAAAAACATATTCCCATTTTAATAATAAAAAGATAAGATGAAAAATTTAAAACTTGTAGGCTGTATTTTTTTATTGCTCTTGAGCGGTAAGTTAAGTGCAAAGGTAATGTTACCGCGTTTAATTAGTGATGGGATTGTTTTACAGCGAGAAATAAGAATACCCATTTGGGGTTGGGCTGATGTAGGCGAAGATGTAACCGTTTCATTTAATGGAAATACCTATGTTGCTAAAACAGGAGTGGATAAAAAGTGGAAAGTGATGCTTAATCCAGTAAAAGCTGGTGGTCCTTTTAAAATGACTATTGTTGCAACCAATACAATTACTGTAAAAAATATTTTAGTAGGTGATGTTTGGCTAAGCTCTGGTCAATCTAACATGGAGTATGAATTGTATAAATCTGCAGAGAGATACTCAAAAGAGATTGCATCCTCTACAAATGATAATATCAGACATTTTCTGGTAAAGAGAAAAATTAGTTTTAATGCTTTAGATGATATAGAATCAGAAAAAGGGTGGCAAGCGGCAAGTCCCGCTACAGTACCTAATTTTACTGCAGTGGGTTATTTTTTTGCTAAAGATTTATATGAAAAGTATAAAGTTCCCATCGGAATCATTAACAGCTCTTATGGCGGTACACCTGCAGAGGCCTGGATGAATGAAAATGCTTTAAAAGATTTCCCAAATTATTATGCTAATGCAATGAAATATAAAGATGTTGCTGTAGTAGATAAGATAACAGAGATAGATAAAGGGATGGTGGATAATTGGTACAAGCAAGTGAATGATGGGGATGTTGGAACAATAGAAAAGTGGTATGAGACTAATTATAATTCATTAGATTGGAAAACAATGCAAATGCCTGCCTTTTGGCAAAAAAAAGGTTTAAGCGATGTTGAAGCTGGTGTAGTTTGGTTTAAGAAAGAAATAATTATAGCTGCAACAGACTTAGGTAAAGATGCGATGTTAAAATTGGGAAATATTATTCAAAGAGATATTACTTATTTTAATGGTGTAATGGTTGGTACAACCGGCAATAAATATCTAGATAGAAACTATGTTATTGAAGCAAAACTTTTAAAGTTGGGTAAAAATGTGATCACCATTCGTGTTTTAAATGAAAGTGGTGATGCCGGATTTATTCAAGACAAGTCTTATCAATTAGAGCTCAACAATAAAACCATAGATCTTAAAGGAGATTGGCAGTATAAACTGTCTAATAGCAGTAAACCATTACAAAGAGGTGGAATAACAACTTTCCAAAAAGAACCCACAGCTATGTATCATGGAATGTTAGAGCCCATTGTTGGCTATGGCATTAAAGGGGTAATATGGTATCAGGGAGAAT
>JBILPO010000293.1:0-3453 GCA_044373805.1 Pelobium sp. | reverse complement strand
CTAAAAGACGTTTATTTTATTGGAGATGTTGCATCAGTCTTTTAAAACATTCACATTTATAAAATAATCTCGCTTTATTTTGATGTCTTTTAAAGGGATCTCGGTTCTTAAAACTGTCCATTCTTTGGTTGGATAAAGGAAAACATCACTCTTATCTAACTGAATAGGCATGTTAAAACTCGCAACATTAGATAACCAACGATAAAAAATGGTAGCCCCCTCTTGCTTTAGTTCTAACACCGGAATGCTTCTGAATCTTAAATACTGATCAAAAATTTTAGTTAAATCCATTCCAGATTTTTCGTTAATATAACTCACCACTTCTTCTGTAGTGGTAGTTTTCTTTCCAAAGGTTTGGTTTAGGCCTATCAAAATAGAACGCCATTTTTCATCATTATTGATAATGGTTCTTAGCGTATGCAGTAAATTTGCTCCTTTATCATACATATCAGACGAACCTTCTTTATTTACTCCATAGGGGCCAATCACAGGTTGATCATTGGCTATGTTTTTTCTTAAGCCAATTACGTAATCAGCGCCAGCTTCTTTCCCGTACCAATATTCTACAAATAAAGATTCTGAATAATCTGTAAAACTTTCATGAATCCACATATCAGCAATGTCTTTTGCGGTAATGTTGTTGCCAAACCACTCATGCCCAGATTCATGTACAATAATAAAATCCCATTTTAAGCCCCAACCCGTACCAGATCGGTCCCTACCTAAATAACCCTGTTGGTATTTATTCCCATAAGCTACCGCACTTTGGTGTTCCATGCCTAAATGTGGCGTTTCAACTAATTTGAAGCCGTCTTTATAAAACGGATACGGACCAAACCAATGTTCAAAAGCCGTAAGCATTCTTTTCACATCTGTAAATTGCTTTCTCGCCTTTGCTTCGTTTTCTGGTAACACATAATAATCTAAACTTAAATCACCGTTTAGACCCTTATAGCTATCAGAAAAATGAAAATAATTAGCTGCGTTTACCGCGATGTCATAATTATTAATAGGGTTCACTACTTTCCAATCAAAACGAGAATAGCCATTTTTTAAATCGGTTACCCCCATTAAACGTCCGTTAGAAACATTAGTTAAACCATTTGGAACGCTAATACTAATGAGTGCGCTATCCACCTCATCTGCCTGTTGATCTTTATTTGGCCACCAAATACTTGCGCCCACTCCCTGGCAAGCAGTAGCAATCCAATCTTTGTTTCCATCATGTTTAGTAAAGACAAAACCGCCATCCCAAGGTGCATTTTTTGCCACAATGGGCTTCCCCGAGTAATAAACTGTAAAACTATCTTGTTTACCTTTTAACAACTCTTTAGGGAAATTGATAAAAACGGCGTTAAACTCTTTCTCATAGCCAATTTCTTTATCCTGATAAATAATTTTATCGATGTTTAAATTATCAAAAAGATCAAATTGGAGGGTTTTAAAATTGGTAGTCGCAGTAAATTTAAAAAGATTGCTTCCGCTGATGAATCTATCATCTGGATTTACCTTTACTGATAGATGATAATAATTGATATCATAACAGGTACGAAAAGGCGATGTTAAACTACCACGTAAAGTATCTGCTTTGGTGTAAAGCTCTTTATTTTGTAATAGTTGGGCATTAACAATTAAAGATGAACCTATAAATAAGAGAATTAAAGCAACATTTTTCATTATATAACTTCTTTTAATTATTAATCTCAAATTAATTTGGGCGTTTTAACACGCTTTCCGCTGTATCTTTTTTTGTTTATCCTTCGACACCGCTAAGGAATACAAAAAAAGGATGCCGCTTCAATCGTTAACGCTCCTACAAACTAAAATAAATTCGGCATAACAATGTGTTTGTCATGCCGAACTCGTTTCGGTATCTTATGTGAAAAGTTACCCTATGTTAAATCCTGTTTAATGAGATGCTGAAATAAATTCAGCATGACAAATCAAAACCTACTTTACTTTAAAACCTCTACTTCTATATAGCTGTTATTAAATACTTTATGGTTGGCTTTGATAAAATCACTTTGCTCGGCTTTAAAAATATTGTCTACGTATTTCTGAGGATTTCTATCAATTAAAGGGAACCAAGTACTTTGTATTTGAACCATAATTTTATGTCCTTTTTTAAAGGTATGCAACACATCCTGAACCGGAATATTTACCGTTGTAGGTTGATTAGCAACAAAAGGCTCTGGTTTTTCAAAGCTATTTCTAAAACGTCCACGCATCACCTCAGAACGTACCATTTGCCAATAATTGCTTAAAGTGATGTTTTTATTTGGCATGTAATTGTTGTTTGGCTCATTTGCTGGGTAAACATCAATTAATTTAACTATCCAATCTGCATCCGTTCCGGTGGTGCTCACATTTAGTTTAGCTAAAATCTCACCGCCTAAAACCATATCATTTTCTAAAACTTCGGTTTCATAAACCAAAACATCTGGCCTTCTACCTGCAAAACGCTGATCTTCGCTCATATAATTAAATGGTGTAAAACCCATAGTGGTGGTGACATCATTAGTATAAGGAACGGGTTTCATAGGGTCGCTTTCAAATGAACGAGCCGCCATAGCCATTGTTGTATTTTTAGCTAATGCGCCATTTTCATTCAAATAAAACTTTACTTTTTCAGCATTTTTAGCTGGCCATTGATCATAAGATTTCCATTCTTTCGCCCCAGTATCAAAAAGATACGCTTCGGGCAAACCTGTTTTTCCATCACCCACTCCTTTTAAAAAGTGGTTAAAGAATTTTGCCTCTATATTTTTTTGGTAAAAAGTAGCAACACTATCTCCAAAATATATGTCATTATGCATGGTGTGACCAGTTTCTCGGCTCCACCTTCCATGTCCAAACGGACCTTCAACAATGGTATTATAAATTCCAGGATTGTTCTTTTCAATGGTTTTGTAAATGGCTAATGGGCCGCGTAAATCTTCGGCATCAAACCAGCCACCTACCGTCATCACTGCTGGTTTTATATTTTTTAAATGAGGCAATAAATTACGCTTTTGCCAAAATTCATCATAGTTGGGATGCTCTACGGTTTCTTGCCAAAAGAAATTGTCTTTATAATATTGTTGCGCATTTTTTAGCGGACCTAAATCCATTCCAAACTGGTAACCATCTTTGGTTTTAGCATCTAACATTTGATACCAAGGCTTGGTAGTATTCTCGGTTTTTTGAACTCCAAAAACAGGAAAAGTAAAAAAATAAGCCTGAATAAAAGCTCCGTTATGGTGAAAATCATCAAAAAAGAAATCAGAAATTGGTGCTTGTGGCGAAGACGCTTTTAATGCCGGATGGCCTGATAAAAGACCTGCTGCGGTATAATAACCAGGATAAGAGATGCCCCACTGCCCTACTTTTCCATTATTAAATGGCAAGTTTTTAGTGAGCCAATCTATGGTATCGAAAGTATCAGAACCTTCATCAACATCTTTTTTAGATTTT
>JBILPO010000292.1:0-3460 GCA_044373805.1 Pelobium sp. | reverse complement strand
CGTTGGTGATAGCCCATAGACTTGATTTTCTAAAATATGTTTCAAGCACTCGTTATCACTCTTATAGTTTGAACGAGTATTGTTGAATAGTTTTTTTACAATCTCGGTAATGTACATGCCCGATTTCATATACAAGTCTATAAATGTACTGTCGGTTCTGGTAAATAAACTAGGGTCGTGCTCTTCTAGTTTATCAATCATCATTTGTACTATCTTTTTTGGGGTAAATATTTGATTGGTTTTTTGATTGGGTATCAATTCAAATATATCTTCCTTAGCCTCAAAGTAATTGGCTAATTGCTCTTTCTTCAACTTAAATTCAGCTATTGAAGCATTAAATCTGTATTTATTAAATACTCCTTGAAATGTTTTTCGTACTCCATTTTCTTCATAATCAAAACCATCACGAAGTTTGTGAAATTCTTCTTTGGTGATACTAGTAAGGTCTAAGAAATCGACATCGGTAATTTCTAAATCAAAATCATCAATTGTAATTTCATCTTTAGAAGCATTTGCCATGATAAACATAGGTATAGTACGCGTAAATGAACGCAACCTATCTCTTATTTCATCTTCTTTGGTTTTTTGAACTTTTTCTATTACGGCTTCTTCTTTTTGAGTCACCTTATTTCTAACAAAATCTTCTTCAAGTATTGCTATTAATTTTTGCTTTAATTCAATACTGTCTTTTATCTCAGCACTATTAAATTCCTCAGCAACTAACTTGACTTTTTCTTCTATTTGTTTTGTAGCCTCATTGGTTTCTGCTTGAGTAGTTTTATAAACTTCTTTGTATTTAGCAATAAGTGGTTCTGAAACTTGTGAAAAGGTTAAAACTAATTCTTCTGGTGAAATTTGTTCCTTATTCTGTTCAAGTAAATTATCTACAACTCTTTCAGTATTGGTTTTGAATATTTTTTCACCAAGAATAATTTCGGTGTTTTCATTTATTTTAGCAACTTTATTATCATTTACTTTTCTTGCATCATCCAAGTCAAGCGTGTTTTTTGTTAATTGAGAACGTTTATTTTTCTCTTCAGGCATTTTATTCAATATATCTTCTACTTCTTTTGGGAAGTTGAAAACTCCTTTCAAACTGTCATTAAATAAAAGATTGGTCATAAAACGAGCATTAACAATTTCTGATGCTGCCAATGCATTAGGAAATGTAAGAACTTTTTCTGCGTCAAGTTCAATCATTTCACCATTGACATCTTCAGATATAACAGGGAAAAAGTTAAGAAGCTCTTGAATGTTTTCCTTTCTCTCTTTTTCAGTCACTTCTCCTTTTACAGCTTTTGGATTTAAGCCATTAGCAAACTGGTCATAAATTTCAAGAACTCGAGTCGGTGCAAAATCAAACAAATAGGCGGATTTTTTCATGTACAACTCCCCATTTCTCATTTCTTTATAAGGATTTTGAGCACGAAAAGCTGCTTGCATATAAAGTGAAGGAGATTTAATATCCGTCAACATTAAAACTGCTGTCCATTCTTTAACAGTAACTCCAGTTGTCAATTGTCCGCAAGAAAGTGTAATTGTTTTATCATTTTCACGAATTGCTTTTTTTACTTTATCAAAGGAACTTTCGTTAGCTTTTACATCATTTAACTCTTCATCAAAAGTTTGTCCATTGCCAGCTGCTACAATTATTGCGTAATCTTTGAATACTGCATCTTTTTTCAGAAGTTGTTCTAATGCTTTTACAGATTCAACTCTATTACCTACATACCAAAACGTATGTTTTAGTTCTTCTCTCAATTCTGTTGTTGAGAAAGGGTATTTAGTATTTGTTGTTAGATTTTTTAGAAATTCTATAACCTCATTTTCTCGTATAAACTTTTTATCTTTTGCTCTAAAAAACTCATTTAAATCAAAAGCATAATCAAAATTTTCGTTTTCTATATCTATCCCCTCATTTACTTGATTGGTTATCATTTGAGAAATACGATAAGTAAATAGCCTTAAGTCTGGCATATCTGTATGCTCACCAGATTCACCTTCTTCAATTTCTATTTGCTTAATATTTTGCTCATCCAAATACGTCCAATTGTAAATGGCATCTTTTTCAAATTTTTCGTTAGCTAAAGCTTTAAATGGAGTACCTGAAAGGTGTAGTGTGTTTTTACGCTTAATCATATCAAAAGCAGCATCCGTTCTACCAGTATCAATTCCTTCGTGTGCTTCATCTATTATTAAAAAATCCCATTCTAAGTCGGCAACCCAACGTAATTTGTCAAAATTTCCCCCAAAGTATTTAGAGCCCTTTAAGTCTTGTAAAGACAGAAATGTAAATTGTCCTTTTGGAGTTGTCTTAATGATTTCGTTGTACAATACTCGTGTGATTGTTTTTCTATTGTTTAATGAGGAGGTTTCTGAAATAAATTCATATCCATCGATAAACATTTCAAAATCATCAAACCATGAATTGGCAATTGCAGGTCTGTTAGTTACAATAAGTACTGTTTTTGCATTTAATCGTTTTGCTAAATCATAACTTGCTAATGTTTTACCAAAGCGTGGCTTAGCATTCCAAAGAAATTCTCCTTTTTTATTTTTCTCAAAATAATCAAGTGCATTTTTTACCGCTTCTTCTTGTTCAGAACGTAAAGTGTATTCTAACTTTTCTCCAGTATTTTTAAGAGCTGCAAATCCTTCTTTTCGGAATAAATCAAACAAAACTCTTGACTTTTCAGGTTCTCCAGGAAAATAAAACCATTCTTTCCCTAAATCAATTCTATTTTCTACACCTTTTTTTACAAGGAATTTATGAAACGTTTTATCTTTAAAACTTTCTTTTCCACCTTCAAAAAAAGCTGGTGCATGCCAAAGAGTTTCGTGTTTTAACTTTTTAGCTGCTGTAAATACTTGTTCCTTTATTCTATCTTCAACTTTATATCGTTCTGTATAACCAATTTTTTGAGAATCTTCATTTTCTGGTTCATCAGGAAGAATATATGAATATACTTGAGGATATGTTAATATATAAGATTTTATTTCTTGTAATTTATTTTTCATATTCTTTGTTAAAATGTGATAATTTAATTTTAGAATTACTTTATTTCATTAGACTTAAGTGAAACTTAAATTATCACTACTCATCTTAAAACGTTCATACAAACAACTATTTATTTGTTATCCTAATAGTCTCGATTTACAATTATTTTTTTACACTTTTAGCAATATATTATCGATTGATTTTAAAGTATTTTAAAATAATATTGAATTTTAACAGGATAATCTACAAACATACAAAAAAGCAACAAAAAAAGTAAGAAGAACTAAGAAAATGTAAGAGTAAAGAGTCCAAATTCAAATAAAAAAAAAGTAGGCTGTACAAAAAATATATTTTGTACAGCCTACTTTATCAAACCAACCAATTCTACCTACTTTTTAGCTTTTGCCTTAACTACTCTTCCCCCTTTGACATAACGATACCCTTTCTTTAACGTTCCATCTT
>JBILPO010000291.1:0-3463 GCA_044373805.1 Pelobium sp. | reverse complement strand
ATTCATTACTTAATTTATAAAACCTAGAATTTACCTGTGCAGGTTCTACCAGAACTCTTGTTAATGCCGCCCAATAAGCATCATCAATCATCTCTTGTGCATCTTTAAAATCTGGGTACAGTTGCTCGGCTCTTTCAAAATTAAAATAAGCTTCTTTTGCTGTTAATTTTGTTTTTTGACTCAACAGTTTTTTCCCCTTATTATATCGGGCTTCAGCGGCAAAGTATTTAGCATCACTTACCTCGGCAATAAATTTTTGAGGCTGTGGAATGGCTGCCATACAAGCTGGGCAATTAGTAATTGCGTTAGCTAAATTATTGATGCTTTGGTATTCATTAATAATTTGTTCCCATTTAAAAATATCATCAGTAAGTTTAATGTCTTTTATATTACTAAGGTGCTTATCTAAAGCATAATCATAACCTTTTTGTAACGTAGCTATTGCTTTTTTTTTATTAGGATTACTTTTTAAACGATTAACCGCGGTATAAACAGCTTGATCATAATTACCATTTTGTAATGATTTTTTTCCGCTACTGCATGAAACACACACAAGCGTTAATAATCCTATTAAGAGCACTCCGAAACCTTTGCGAGTCATATTTTTTTGTTTGGAAGAATGAATAATTTTAAAACACTACCTAAATATTAGACGCTAAAAAAGCGTTTTTGGTTGCAGCTAAATATTGTTTCATTCTTGATTATATACTTGCTTCTGTGAAGCAAGATGATGGTTGGAAAAATCCCTTCCGAAAGCGAAAATAAGAAGTATAGTCCACAAAAAAAGCAAGCCTAATAAATTAAGCTTGCTTTTAAGTTTTATTCTTTGCTTAAACCTATGCCGGTTATGATATTAAAAAGTGAACAAATAGATAGAAACTTCTATTTTAAAAACAATTCTAACTCAACACGTCTGTTTTTTGCTCTTCCAACTGCATTTGCATTAGATGCAACGGGTCTAATTTCACCAAAACCGGTGGCTATAATACGGGTATTTGCTATTCCTTTACTTATTAAATAAGCTTTTACGGCATCTACTCTGGCTTGAGAAAGCGTTAGATTGGCAGCATCTTTACCCACCGCATCTGTATGGCCACCCATCTTTAAGTTATAATCAACATATTCATGTAATATGCTGACCACTTCATCTAACATGGGGTAAGAAGAAGTGGTTAAAGTTGCCTTTCCGGTTTCAAAATTGATTCCACGAGCAGCGAATTGCAAACGTTTTTTCACATCTACTTTCTTTTCTGGACATCCTTTATTAGCAGCTGTACCAGCAACAGCAGGACAAGCATCTTCAGAATCAATCACGCCATCTTTATCAGTGTCAGCAGCACAGCCTTTAGCGTCTACTTTAATACCCGTTTTTGTATTAGGACATTTATCTTCAGAATCAATTACGCCGTCATTATCACTATCTGCAGAACATCCGTTGGCATCTACTTTTACGCCTTTTGGAGTATCGTTACACCTATCTTTTGAATCTTCTACACCATCACCATCTGTATCTGGACAACCATTAAAACGATCTAAACCTTTTTGATTTGGACATTTATCTTTAGAATCTTCCACACCATCATTATCACTATCTGGGCAACCTTTAAATCTTGCAAGTCCGGGTACATCTGGGCAGTTATCTTCATTATCGGCAACACCATCGTTATCCTTATCTTGGCAACCGTTCATAGCGGCACTTCCCGGTGTATTTGGGCATCGGTCTAAATAATCAACCACACCGTCTCTATCTGTATCCAAAGGACAACCTTTAGCATCCACTTTTACCCCGGCAGGCGTAGCAGGGCATTCATCTTTTCTGTCTTTTACACCATCGCCGTCTTTGTCATTTCGGTCTTGTTCTTGTGCATACGATGTCGCAAAGGCAGTAACTAAACCTATTGCTAAAAGAAATTGTCTGAGTTTTTTAAGTTTCATGATTTATTTTTTTTTAGAGAAAATTTGATTTAAAAAGTAATTTGGGGACTTCTTTATAGAGGTGGGGGGGTTAAATTGTATAATGCGCATGATACAACTTGCGTACCATAAAATTTTTAATACTAATAGTTTAGGATTAAACATCGAAAATATATCAGAACGTTATTTTTAAAACGCTAAAGAAAACTTGTTGATATGATATTTCATCTTGAAATAGACAAAAATGTTTGTGATTTGATCATCAGAGGCATTTAAAATTAGAAGTTTCAATAGGAGCCAATTTGTTATAAATAGGGTTGGCTTAATGATAAATCTTGAGTAGGTAGGAGTGGGAGAGTGATGTTAAATTTTATTCTAACAAAATTTTCTTTGCATAGGTTAACGCTGTATTTATTCCCTCCATAAGCTAATTTAATTTAAGCTTCAGCTTTAAGAGTAAAACACAAAAAGGGAATCAGGCCAAAAAAACCGGTATTTTTTTGAAGTTTTGGGATTTTGTTAAGAGCCCAAAAACTCTAATTCTCCAATATACACGGCGCCGGGGCCTGAAAATTCTAACCTCCAAGTTATACCCGTTACGTTGGCCTCTATTAGAAATCCGTTTCCAGAATAATTTATCTGTAAGCCATCAGATGTTGCGATGTTTTTGGGCGTAAATGTCCCAATAGTTACCCCGTCTACGATTAAAATAGCTTGTGTTGGAAAATTATCATTTTGTGATCTTGGTACTACAAATATTTTTTTTATGGTTACTGGTTTTGGGAAAACAAATTGCCCAAATTGTGTAGGACCATTGCTGCACCAGTCAAAATTAGTTCTTGTATTATCAAATAATTGCTGGGGTCCCCAGCTTGAACTTCCAGAAAAGGTTTCTTGGCCGGTAAAGGCTACATTTCCCCCTCCTAAAACCGGATTAAAAGGAAAAGTGCCGGAAGTAGAAACAGCCGTATAATTACCTTTAGGGATTAATAAAACCGAATTCCCAATTTCGATTTTTTTTAGAGGATCTGTTTTTGCTACACCATTTTGAGATTGAAACATTCTGTTTTGCGCAAAGGCGAGGTTAGAAAAAAATACTAGAAAAAGAATTTTGTACATGTTGTTATTTAATAAAATTAATCTGAATAAAGGCTAGTCGTATTATAAACCATATTTAGCTTTAGTCGTATTAAAAAATTGCAGGATTTCAGCTGGACTTAATGCGATATTATTAATTAAGACTTGTGCAATATTGCCATTGAGTTGTCTCGAATAAGATTGGAATCTTCCAAGATTTATATTATTTGTTGTAACATTAGCATTAGTCGCAATACTTTGCCCAAGAACACCATTTATGTATACGTCTAGTGTTGTGCCTTGAACTCCAGTAATCAAATACCACTTACCAACTTCAAGTATCGGAGCAGCTGTATGATAAGTAGAGCCATTATAAAAATAAGGTCTATTATCATTTAGTATTGCTAAATGTCAAGAGCCTGAAGAAGAATCTACTATATGCTGAAATGATGAACCAGCATTTATTTTAACC
>JBILPO010000289.1:0-3464 GCA_044373805.1 Pelobium sp. | reverse complement strand
GATGGATCTATCAACCCAAAATATACGGCACCTTATGCTTTCACCAATGATTTTTCTTCTCTTTTAAACGATACACCACACGGAGAAATTAATGTGAACGGTTTATTGCAAGCTAAAAGCGAAAAAGGAATTTGCAGGGTCATCTGTTTCTCCCCTCGTCATGATTTAACGCTTCCGCAGATGGAAGTTTCAGAAATTGCACAGGTAATTGATTTATGGAAAACCGAGTTTCTTGAACTTTCTAAAAATGAGTGGATTAAGTACATTCAGATTTTTGAAAACAAAGGCGACATTATGGGTTGCAGCAACCCGCATCCACATGGTCAAATATGGTCGCAAAGTAGTGTACCTGTAGAACCTAAAAAAGAAACCGTTCAGTTTGCTGCTTATTATCAAAAGCATCAACGCAGTCTTTTAACCGCTTATTTAGAGGAAGAATTAAAAACCAAAGAAAGAATAGTAGTAGAAAATGAACATTTTGTGGCTTTGGTGCCATTTTGGGCAGTTTGGCCTTATGAAACCATTGTAATTAGTAAAAGACAAATTCAATATACACACCAATTTAATAGTGACGAAACACTGGCTTTGGCCCAAATTTTAAAAGCCTTAACCATTAAATACGATAACCTTTTCGAAACCTCTTTCCCTTACTCATCTGGTATTCATCAAGCTCCGGTAAATGATGGCGAACACCCAGAATGGCATTGGCACATGCATTTTTATCCGCCGTTATTACGCTCGGCAACGGTTAAAAAGTTTATGGTAGGTTATGAAATGATGGCAAACCCACAAAGAGATATAACGGCAGAACAAGCCGCTATGAAACTGAAAGAATTACCCGAATTGCATTATTTGAGTAAATAAATTTGAATTGATTGAGGTTTGTGGAAACATGAGCTTAGAATTTATAAATCGTGATTGGTGAAAACCAATTGCGATTTTTTTGTTTTGGGCGTTTTAACTGGCTTTACGCTGTATCTTTTCCCTGAAAAAGGGGAAAAGGATGCCGCTTCAATCCAGAACGCAAATTTTTAAAATCACCTTTACATTATTAAATTTTAAGCTATTTTAGAAATCTAATCTACAAATGATGAACTTACTAAAAAGGATAACTTCAAGCTTATGCTTACTCCTCACTTTTTTAATTACAAATGCTCAGGAAAAAATTATTTACAGATATTTCAATTTAGATTCTGTAGAAGTTTCATATGAAGGATTTCAAAAAAATCGTGAAATTAATAGATATGATAATGTACAGGCATACTTTAAAAATCAGAATGATACGATGTTTGTCAAAATAGTTAAGAGGAAGGTTACTGGAAGAATATCCGAATTACAATCGAATCAAATTTTATCTTATTTCAAAAGTTTACAAAGTAATATAGACGTAAATATTACAACGGTATTTCAATATTTCCAAGGTGACGATCCTTGTTCAAGAAGTGGATACGGTTACCAGGTAGCTCCTTGGGATGATAGAGATCGAAATTTTGAAACATCTTTAAAAAAGAAGTACAATATTAATTTTGTTAATATAAAATCAAATTTGGCTGGTTTAGAATATAGAACAACAAAACCTGAAAACTGGTTAAATGATAGATATTCTTTGTTAAAGAGATTTTTTCCTTTACACTATCCATGTGGATCCTTCATGATTTTGAAACCGAATGGCGAATATTATATTTATTATGCTGAATACGGTTTACACAATACTTTTGAAGGTTTAAAGGAATTAAAAGTAGAGAAGGCTAAATAAAGCCCTTAGCCTTCTCTAATGCATTACCCAAACCAGCAACATTTTTTCCTCCAGCTGTAGCAAAAAATGGCTGTCCACCGCCGCCACCTTGAATTTCTTTGGCTAATTCACGCACAATAGTTCCGGCGTTTAAGCCTTTTTCTTTGACTAAGTTTTCAGAAATCATTACGGTTAATAATGGTTTATCATCAATATTAGCAGCTAAAACAATGTATACATTATCTAAAACATCTTTTAATTGGTAAGCTAAGTTCTTTATCGCTTCGGCATTTGGTAAATCAACAGTTTCGGCAATAAAGTTTATTCCGTTAATAAATTGCGCTTTGGCTTTTAATTCATCTTTTAAACCCGCAGCTTTAGCCATGGTGGCTTTTTCTACTTCTTTTTTAAGTTTCGAGTTTTCCTCGAGTAAAGACTCCACAGATTTGGCTAAATCAGTTGGATTCTTCAACAACTCCTTTAAACTCTTTAATAATTCATCTTGCTCATGAATAAAAGCTTCTGCCCTAACAGCTGTTATGGCTTCTATACGCCTCACTCCTGCTGCAACAGCACTTTCAGAAACAATTTTGAAATAACCAATTTGCCCAGTTGCTGGCACATGTGTTCCGCCACAAAGTTCTTTTGAATAAGTATCTTCAAAAGTAATTACTCTTACAAAATCACCGTATTTTTCGCCAAATAAAGCGGTCACGCCACTATCTAAAGCTTGTTGATAGGGCACATTTCTTTCTTCTTTAAGCGCAATGTTTGCTCTTATTTTTTCATTAACGATGCCTTCAATCTGTTTCAACTCTTCATCTGTAACTTTAGAGAAATGAGAAAAATCAAAACGCAGGTTATCTGCATTTACCAAAGAGCCTTTTTGGTTTACGTGATGGCCTAAAACCATTTTTAAAGCAGCATGCAAAAGGTGGGTAGCCGAATGGTTATTTTCTGTTAAAATTCTATTTTGAGCATCTATTCTAGCTAAAAAATTAGCTTCTAATTGTTGAGGTAAAGCATCCGTAAAATGAACAATTAAGCCATTTTCTTTTTTAGTATCAGTGATAATTACTTCTTCGCCTTCGCCAATGAGTAAACCGTTATCTCCTACTTGTCCGCCGCTTTCCGCATAAAAAGGCGTACGGTCTAAAACCAATTGAAATTGAGTTTTTCCTTTAGCCGTTACTTTACGATATTTTAAAATTTTTGAGTGAATTTCCCAATTGTCATAACCTACAAATTCTACTTCCTCGCCATCGTTAACAATTATCCAATCTTCGGTATCTATGGCTGTTGCTGCTCTCGAACGATTTTTTTGCTTTTGCAATTCTATTTCAAAGCCTTCCATATCAACAGAAAACCCTTGTTCACGAGCCATTAATTCTGTTAAATCTATGGGAAAACCAAAAGTATCTGACAATTCGAAAGCGAATTCGCCTATAATTTGCAAGTATTTTTCATCCTTTTTTTCCTGATGCTTCGCTTCATTCTCAGCAATATATTTTTCAAATCGGTTGATTCCTGATGATAAGGTTCTTAAAAAAGAAACCTCTTCTTCTAAAACAACTTTTTCTACAAAGTCTTTTTGGGAATATAATTCACTAAAAACATCTTTAAACTGGTTGGCTAAAATTGGAACCAACTTGTATATAAATGGCTCTTTAAAATTTAAAAACGAATAGTTATAACGTATCGCTCTTCTAAGGATTCTTCGGATAACATA
>JBILPO010000290.1:0-3464 GCA_044373805.1 Pelobium sp. | reverse complement strand
CACTTAAATTTGTTTGTGTGCCTACCTTGCTGCCTTTTACTACAACGCTTACTCCTGGAAGTGGAGTGCCGTCATCTTTTGCGGTGACGGTGCCAGTAATTGTCCGATCTTGTGCTATTGCGGTAGATACAATAAGCAAAAGTGTGAACAAAATTTGTACAATTTTTTTCATACAGTTCTAATTAATGTTAGTTTGTTATTAATGTTAATTAATTATAAATATAGTGTTACAGAATCGCTAAGCATAATAATTATTTCAAAATACTCTTCGCTGAATTACAACAATCTGGTAATCAATATTTTATTTTATTTTACACTTATTTATTTATCATTATTGTATTAATTTGTGCTGTTTATCTTATTATTAATAAAAAAAATAACCATTACCTCCATTTTTTTACATTTCTAATAACGATACTATGTATGCATTGTTATTTTAGTCTAGAATTACATCTGATTTGAATTATTTAGTACTTTGTATTACATAATACTAAAATAAAACATATATCTTTGTTTTATGATAATAGATAATACACAAACTCAAATGAGGAAAGGTATTTTAGAGTACTGCATCCTCTCCATAATTTCTAGAGGAGAGACCTATGCCTCAGATATTATGGAAGAATTAAGAGTGGCTAAACTTCTAGTGGTAGAAGGTACGCTATATCCTCTTCTTACCCGCTTAAAAAACAATGGTCTCTTAAATTATAATTGGCAAGAATCTACATCTGGCCCACCAAGAAAATATTACCAACTTTCTGAAGCCGGTAAAGAAATGCTTCACCAATTAGATCAAACCTGGTTTGATTTAGCTTATGCGGTACAAACCAGCATTAAAGACAGAGTAATAAATATCAACAATAATCCCATTAAACCTTAACATGATGAACAAGACTATTATTATAAATATAAGCGGTGTAATCTTCCATATTGAAGAAGACGCTTACGAGATGCTAAGAAATTACATGAATGAAATCAAAAGACATTTTGCCTCTTATCAAGATAATTTTGAAATCATTACTGATATAGAAAACAGAATTGCTGAAATGTTTACTGAGCTTTTAGAAAAAGAAAGTAAACAAGTAATTGTAACAGCTGACGTGGTTTTGGTAACTTCTAAAATGGGGAACACAGCAGATTTTGAGGATGATAACACCTCTGATTTTGAGTTAAATCAAACGCTAGATCCCATTGAAAACAAAAGAAAACTTTTTAGAGATATTGATGACAGAGTATTTGGTGGAGTTTGTTCTGGAGTGGGTCATTATTTTGGAATAGAAGCTAAATGGATAAGAATTGCCTTTTTTGTGCTATTCATTTTTTATGGCATTGGCCTCTTCCCTTACCTATTACTTTGGATTATTATGCCAAAAGCAGTAAGTAGGACTGACAAAATGGAAATGAAAGGAGAAAAAATTAACCTTCAGGCTTTTCAAAAAAATATGGAGGAAGAGCTTCAGGCGGTAACACAAAATATTTCTAAAGCTCATGAATATGCTAAACCAAGTTTAGGTAGACTAGGTCATTTTATAAGAGATGTTGTTACTGGCTTATTAAAATTTTTAGGCGGCACAGGAAAACTAATCTTAAAAATTTTTGGTGTATTTATTATCACAATAGTTGGATTTTTTCTCGTAGCTGCTTTTATTGCATTATTAGTGTTTTTAGGTTATGCTGGTAATACAGATGTCTCTACCATTTTCCCTATTAACGCTCTTGCGCCTTCCCTAAGACCCGCAATTTATTTATGTGCATTCTTAGTTGTTTTTATACCCCTTTTCGGGATTTTCCTCTTTATTATAAGAGTACTATTTAAAAGTAGAAAACTTACCAAAACCATTGGTTTTAGCTTACTAATGACTTGGGTTTTAGCATTAGGCGTCGGTATCTTTTGTATTGCTAAAAATGCAACAGATTTTAAGGAAGAAGCCAGCTTTAGCGAGGCCACAGGTTTAAAAACCAATACTCAAAATATTTATTATCTACAATTGGGTGAAGAAAGAACCATCCAAGAGGATTTTATTGGAGATAATAAAACCAAAATTATTACTATAACGGGTAATGATAAGGATTTTGATACGCCAAACAGGGTTGATATTGATTTACATTTAGTAGAAAGTGGTATACCTACTTTAACCAAAACTTATTCTGCAAGAGGCAAAAACTTTGATATGGCCTTAAGCAATGCTAGGCAAATAGAGTATTACTATACCCAAAAAGATTCCTTATTAGTTTTTGATTCACACTCTGGACTAAAAAAGGGAAGTTTATGGCGAAACCAAGAGGTGAAATTAAAGCTTAATATCCCAATTGGAACAGTCCTATACATCCAAAAACAATTTGCTAATCGCTTTTTCCAAAGTCAAATGTATGATTGTTTAAACTATGAAGATGATAATGAGGCTATAATTAAAGTTGTGTCTACTAAAGACGGCTTTTCCTGCAAAAAAACAGATCAAGCTATAGAAAGACAAAAAGAGTACAACCAAGAAAATGAAATTAAAGACTCGGTAAGCACCACACTTATATTTTAAAGAAATTTAACATTAAAAAAACCACTATAAAAATCACAATAAAAGAGGCAATTGGATTTGAAGGTGAGTCTAATAGAATAAAAATTATAAATATTTATAAAAAAACGCTCTTAAAAAATTAGGAGCGTTTTAAATATTTATCTTGCTAATGTTAATCGCAATTTTCTTTTCTTCTGGTATCAGCTATCTGAATAATTTTCCAATTGTTATTTTCATCCTTAAAAAGCTGAAAAATATCTACCCCACAGTGGCTTAATTTATTGTTTACATAAAATTGATACGGCGTCCAAGCTGTGGCTAAATTTCCGGCAATCTTAATTTCATAAGATAAGATTCTTTCCTCAATGTTTACATCTGCAGGTATGAAAACAATTTGTTTTACAAAGTCTGAAACATTATCATCCTTCAAAACAGATTTTCCATTTTTATCAAATGAAGCACTTTGCAACCTTGCCGATTGATGCATCACCGACTTTATTTTAACAGAATCTTTGTTCGCCATGCCGCTAAATAAAGTCTCTATGCTTTGCTTAACTTTTAATTCCTCTTTATTTTGAGCTATTGCAAAAAAGCTAAAAAGCATAATTAAACCGGTTAATATGGTTTTCATAATGCGTTTAAAACTGATAAACCATTGCATTAATGTTCATTCCAGCACCAACAGAAGCAAGTAATGCTATATCTCCTTTGCTTAAATGCTGACCTTCCATTTCATTTTTTAGGATGATATCTAACAAGGTTGGAACGGTTGCCACAGATGAATTACCCAATTTGGCAATAGTCATAGGCATAATAGCTGCTGGCGGAGTATCTATTCCGTATAATTTAAAGAATCTTTTTAAAATGGCTTCATCCATCTTTCCATTAGCTTGATGAACCAATACCTTAGTAATCTTATCTAAAGAAACGCCTGCCTTTTCTACTGCCGCT
>JBILPO010000288.1:0-3471 GCA_044373805.1 Pelobium sp. | reverse complement strand
AAATTTGCTTACATTCTACAACCTTTTGTTAAATTAAATTAGGCTGCAGCAAAGTCCGTAGTGTTATTTTTTTATGAAGGGAGTAGTAAAGAATCCCGATAGTCGATGTGAATGACTGGTTGTACCTATCAAAACATAAAAAAGCTTATCTAATCTCTTGTATTACAAATAAATATTCTCTACTTTTGCAGTCCCGCAAAAAGCGGAGATTTAAAAAAATATTGTAAGAAATGAATCAATACGAAACCACTATCATTCTTACCCCATTGTTATCAGAAGAAGTTGCTAAAGAAGTAATTGCAAAATTCTCTAAGTTACTTACTGATAACGGAGCCGAAATTGTTATGGAAGACAATTGGGGTTTGAAAAAACTGGCGTACCTGATTGAGAAAAAATCAACAGCGTACTTTCACTTAACTGAGTTTAAATGCTCAGGAGAGGTTATCGGCAAATTAGAAATCGAATTAAAACGTGATGAGCGTGTGATGAGATTTTTAACAATTAGTTTAAATAAGCATGCTGTTGCGTACAATGACAAAAAACGTGGTGGTGCTTTTAACAAAAAGAAAACTGAGGTAGCAAACTAATGGCACAAGATCAAATCCAGTATGTGACTGCTCCCAAGGTGGAGGACAACAGAAAAAAGTATTGCCGTTTTAAGAAAAACGGAATTAAATACATTGACTACAAAGACGCAAATTTTTTATTGAAATTCATTAATGATCAAGGTAAAATTTTACCTAGAAGATTAACGGGTACTTCTTTAAAATACCAACGTAAAGTAGCACAGGCGGTTAAAAGAGCTCGTCATATAGGCATATTGCCATTTGTAACTGATGGTTTAAAATAAGGGAGGCTACAAACATGCAAGTAATATTAACACAAGATGTAAAGAATCTGGGAGAGAAAGACGATGTTGTTTCTGTAAAGCCTGGTTTCGGCCGTAATTATTTAATTCCTCAGGGTCATGCTATTTTAGCAACTGAGTCGGCAAGAAAAGTTTTAGCTGAGAACATTAAACAAGCTCAGTTTAAACAAGAAAAAATAAAGAAAGATGCTGATGCCATTGCAGCAAGATTAGTTGATGTTAAATTAACTATTGGAGCTAAAGCTGGCGAAAGCGGTAAAATATTTGGTGCTGTTAACACTATACAAGTGTCTGATGCATTAAAGAAATTAGGATTTGAAGTAGACAGAAGAAGAATTACTTTTGAAACTGATGTAAAGTTTGTTGGCGATTATATTGCTAACTTAAACTTACACAAAGAAGTGAAAGTACAAGTTCCTTTTGCTGTAGTAGCTGAGTAAGCTTTATTAGATTCTTAATAAAAATTTAAATGCTTTCTGAATTTCAGAAAGCATTTTTTATTTTAGAGTAATATGCCACCAAAGAAATTAAGAAAAACCGGTTCTGAATTTTCTGTCAAAAAAATAGCTAGATATTTATTAAAAGTAATGCTATGGTTTTTTGGTGTCACTATTTTTTGGGTGCTGCTTTATAAATTTATGAATCCGCCAGTTACATTTTTAATGGTAGAAAGAGGTTTTGAAAGAAAGGCTGAAGGGAAGGATTGGAAGTTAGAAAAAGAATGGAGAGATTTTGATGAGCTATCTTTCAATTTGAAAAAAGCAGCTTTAGCCGGTGAAGACTCAAGGTTTATGACTCATTTTGGTTTTGATTTAGAAGCGATAGAAAAGGCATATGAGAAAAATAAAAAGGGGAAAAAGATAAGAGGTGGAAGTACCATTAGTCAGCAAACGGCTAAAAATGTGTTTTTATGGCCAAGAAGATCTTACGTAAGAAAGGCATTTGAAGCTTACTTTACCATTTTAATAGAATTGTTGTGGAGCAAAGAACGGATTTTAGAGGTTTATTTAAACGTGATTGAAACTGGTGATGGGATTTATGGAATGGAAAAAGCTTGTCAAAAATATTATGGTAAATCTGCTGAAAGTTTAACAAAAGGTGAAGCTGCGTTGTTGATTGCTGTATTGCCCAATCCAATTAGATGGACACCAGCAAAGCCAACGGCATACATTTATTACAAACAATCTCTGATACTTAGAAATATGAGGAATTTAAAGGGGCTAAAGTTCAACTAGCTTCTTCTAATTTAAAAATTTTAGAATGCCAGCTCTCTTTAAATGGAATTTCCCAGTTGTTTTGGTATTCTTTATAATTTAGCACCAAGTTATTAAAGACTAAGGTTTCGCTAGTAATTTCTTTCTTTTCTATTAGGGTTTCGAATTCTGTTCTTGAAGCTGAGCAAACAACTTCTTTATCCTTCCAAGCAATATGAAATCTATCAAATAAATTTACGTTAAACTTTTGCTCAATCTCTTTCATCAGATGAACTGATTTATCTATTGAGCAACCACTTGCCCCAGCTTGGTTTTCATCTACTATTAAGACAATAAAACGGTTATATTTTATTTCATAAGATGCTTTTAGCTGCTGATTATGTGCTGACCACGTTTTTGTAAAATCTAGTAGTAAAGTCTCTAATAAGTTTAATTCACTATTATTAAATGCCTTATTAGATTGGTAAACCCAAACCCTTGAATTTTCGTTAGTCATAATCCAAAAGTAAGGATTTTTTAAAGTTTTGGCAATCTTGCAATGTCATTCCTATATATATTTTAATTAAATTTGAGTATCTAAGAAATAACATAATGCCTACAGAGAATGAAGAGTTAAGACACCTAAGATTAAAAATTAGTGAATTGGAAAATCGTTGCCAGTTTTTACAAGAGATTGTAGATTGTGTACCAGCCAACATCTATATTACTGAATTAGAAAAAGGTGTTGTTTGGTGTAATAAGACTAATGAAGATACTTTAGGTTATAACATTGATGAAATAACAAAAATGGGGGGGTTAAACTATTTGTATCAAGTGGTTCATCCTGAAGACTATAACGTTCCAGATCAAAGTATTGAACACTTTAATCAACATCCAGATAAACAATTTGGGGGTATTTTTAGATGTAAACATAAAGATACCGGACTTTATAAGTGGTTTATTGGTTGGGGAAAGGTAATAAATGATAACAACCGGGGAGAACTACCTATTAGGATATTGAACGTAGATGTCGATTTGAGCCCTCAGATGAATACAGACGTTCAATTGAGAACTATTCTTGCAGAGAACTTAAAGCTTCAACATCAGCTAATTTTAGATGCTTTAAGCAAACGGGAAATAGAGGTGCTTACAAAAATATGCAAGGGCCTATCTTCTAAGGAAATTGCCGAAGAACTTTTCTTAAGTAAGCACACCATTGAGACGCATCGTAAAAATGTCCAGAAAAAGTTGAAAATTAAAAATATGGCCACATTAGTTTTGTTTTGTAAAGAAACTGGACTCGTTTGATTTGAAATTATTCAGTAGTTTTAAGTGAGTTTATATTTAATTGAGATAAATGGGCATGAATTTTTTGTTTAGCTATATTTTTATAATTTATCATGTAATAGG
>JBILPO010000287.1:0-3475 GCA_044373805.1 Pelobium sp. | reverse complement strand
TATTTCAGAAAAAAACTTGCAAAACCAGCGAAGTAGGTAAATAGTAAGCAAAAAATATTTAATACCAATAGTAGTCCCTATTTAATTTAATGCAGACGGATTGTAAAATACCGTTATCTCTTTTTTTAGCTTACAACTTGATAGAAATGAGCGTTTTATTAAACTTCTAAACCTATTTGAAGAGGAGAAATTTACAAATGTATTTCTGTTTATTGTCAAAAGAAATAAAGAATACTTGCTTAATTATTATCTTAATAAAACTTTTATAACATCATACTACATTAAAAACACTTGAGACTAATTTGACTTTAAAACGGTCACAGTATCAGGGTGCCTAAGCAGTATACTGTTTTCATCTACCAAATTTCTCAAAGACACATCTTCTATGGAATCCAGTAATTCATTTCGAATAAGGAATGTTTTGGTTTCTTCCCTTTTAGACCAATGTAAGATTTTACATTGACAGGCATTATTATCTACCGTGTTGATTACCTCACGTATTTCTCCACCCTTACCTACTTTGGTATAAACCTCACGTATTCCTATGATGTCTTTATTTTTACCAACATCAAAATTCCAAGATGCAGAAATTACCATGACTTTGCTATTGTTTAAACCTAAACGCATTAAAGATAATCGAGGAAATTCAATTTTGTTATCATTGTTTTTCAAATAGGAATGAATAGATAGCACTTCTGAATTTTCAAATTGCATATACCCATAATGATTAAAACCTGATCCATATCTATTAAAGAGAAAGTAACCATCCTTATAGGTAATGTTTACAATGTTTCTAACAACTTTATGATACCGATTTCTATCAGACTTACGAGCCTGGGGAGAACCTATATAAACCACCCAAACCCCTGCCAAACTATCTATTTCTGCCTGACTAGGTTGATAAGGCATAATGACTAAATCCCTTTTCAGAGATTCTAGTCTGCTCTCAGAACTCAGCCACTTATAAATAAAAAAGGATAAAGAAATCAGAAGTATGACGAGTATATAAAAATAGTTTCTCGAGAAACCAAACTTCAAAAAAGTAAGAGGTGGAGTACTTTCTTCATCATCAACCAAGTTGGGGTCTGATATATTTTTTTCAAATCCATTTCTACCTATGCCAAATAGGTGTATGTAACAAGCATCAACAAGAAAAGGACGAGGTTTGGTTACTAAGCCATTATAGGCATCTTTTATCTGACCACCTGTAATGTCATATTTAAGGTAAGGATATTCAAACTTATTGGAGTTCCGGTCTTCAGTATAGAGGTAATGCTGAAGTTTTTCGTGGGTATAAGGTAATTCGTTGCTAATTTTACTCAGAATTTTAGCGACGCCTTCATAGTTCTTACGGTTGGTATTAAGAATTAGTTCATGACCAGTTTCAGATTCATATTTCTCGAAAACTTTCTTCAGTAAATACTTTATTTCGTCTTTCCCAGATTTTAATCTCATAACACGATATTCTCTTTTAGAAATAATAATTCTACAAATAAGTTAATAGCTAATGTTTATCATTAATTGGCAAAAATGAAAATACGTACCCTCTTTTTCAAGTTTAAAATTAAAACTTAATTCATAAATATATTAAATATTATGTAATTATTAAGAGTAAATACTCTTCCCTATAAAAAGTATATATACTCTTCCTAAAACTTAAAATTATAGCTAAAAAGTCTTTTCTAAATTATTAGCACAATTTCCGAAACTAAAAATAAACTTACTAAAGTGCTTTTTATTTTTTACAAAAATCAGTTATCCACATATTTGGCAACCAATTAGATGCGGCACTAACAAATGCAGCATTACTATTTTTTTAATCACCCATTTTCAAACAAATTTAAATCTAAATCAAATTGAAGTATCTAAAAATTTTGTACGTACAGGTTTTGATAGCCATTCTTTTGGGCGTGATTGTCGGAAACTATTTCCCTGGTTTTTCTTCTACTGCAAAGATAATGAGCGACTTGTTTATCAATATGATAAAGATGGTTATAGCGCCAGTAATATTCATAAGTATAGTGCTGGGGATAGCCAGTGCTGGAGATTTAGGAAAAGCTGGAAGAGTGGGAATGAAAGGATTATTATATTTTGAACTGGTTACTACACTTGCACTTATCATAGGTTTAATAGCAGGGAATTTGATTAAGCCTGGGTTTGGTGTTGATACCAGTGCTGTTAGTGCCAATAGTAATATAAACGCTGTAGGAAATGCTGGAATAAATTGGGAAGAATTTATTGTCCATATAGTACCTAGTAATGTAGTTGAATCTTTTGCAAAAGGAGATATTATCCAGATTTTATTCTTTGGGGTTTTATTTGCTGTTGCTTTAGCTAAAATGGGTACTACCGGAACTTCTGTTGTTAAAGGATTTGAAAAAATCAACAAAATTCTCTTTAATATCTTGCATATGGTA
This sequence comes from Pelobium sp., assembly GCA_044373805.1. Classification (GTDB taxonomy): domain Bacteria; phylum Bacteroidota; class Bacteroidia; order Sphingobacteriales; family Sphingobacteriaceae; genus Pseudopedobacter. Next base: position 1,058 of record JBILPO010000287.1, on the reverse strand, counting down.
ATCAAAATATCTCCAATTGGTGCTTTTGGAGGAATAGCATATACCATTGGTAAATTTGGTTTTTCAACACTGTTTGTATTAGGTAAGTTGATGATTACTTTTTACGCAACAGGTTTAGCTTTTATTTTTATTGTGCTTTATTTAATTCTAAAATTTAACGGCTTTAGTCTTTGGAAATTGTTAGGCTATATTAAGGCAGAGATACTTATTGTATTGGGTTCAAGCAGTAGTGAGGCTGTTTTACCAAATATCATGGAAAAATTAGAGAAAGCTGGCTGTAGTCGTAAAGTGGTTGGTTTAATTATTCCTGCAGGATATAGTTTTAATTTGGATGGCACAAGTATTTACCTAAGCCTTTCTATCATATTTTTAGCCCAAGTATTTAATATCGACTTAAGTTTGGGTCAAGAGCTTTCCATCATTGGTATTTTGCTTTTAACAAGTAAAGGCGCTGCAGGTGTAACAGGTAGTGGTTTTTTAGTCCTAACATCCACGTTAACAGCATTAAACATTATTCCTTTAGAAGGTCTTGCTCTATTGGTGGGGGTTGATAGGTTTATGAGTGAAGGAAGAGCGCTTATTAATGTAATTGGCAATACTGTTGCGGCCGTAGTGATTTCAAAAAGTGAAAAAGAGATTGATATGGAGCAGTATAAGCTATTAGTTGAACCCGATAAGAAGCCTAAATTAATACCTGAAACGGTAAAAATTTAAATAATGAATTTTGTACCCGTAAAAATTAATAGATAGCTTTCTCTGTAAATTCTGGTTTGTTTTCAGGGCGCAGTCCAAAAGACAAATACATTGTTAGAGCTTCAACTTTATCAAATTTAAAAATCAAGTAAGCAGCGACGTACTTTTATGTGCTCCAGAAATTAACCCTGTTAGCCAATATTAAATTAAGAAGATGAAAAAGCAGTTTATAATTTTTACACTATTAATTTTATCAATTCAAATATCATTTGGGCAAGAAAAGCCAAGGTTTTGGGATGATGTGCAAGCCATTAAAAATTATGATAAAATTTACAAGCCTAACACAAATTCTATTTTATTTGTTG
>JBILPO010000286.1:0-3477 GCA_044373805.1 Pelobium sp. | reverse complement strand
CTCCTAAACCCCCACCTAATACTATTTTAAATCCTCTGATTTCTTCTCCGTTTTCTATTTTTAGTTTTGGTATAAAGCCTAAATCGTGGATAAAAGAAAAAGCAGTATCAGCCACGCTTGATGAAAAAGCGATTTTTATTTTTCTGCCCATTTCTTGGCAGATTGGGTTTCTTAAAAAATATTCGAAAAAAGCCTGAGCATAAGGCGAAACATCAAAAGGCTCTAGCGGGTCAATTCCAGCTGTTGGTGATGCAGTTACATTTCTAACTGTATTACCACAAGCTTCTCTTAAAGTAATATCATCTTGTTCTAATTTAGACCAAAGTTCTGGAGTACGATCTAAACTCACATAGTGAATTTGAATATCTTGGCGAGTAGTTAAATGCAGATTACTTGATGCGTATTCATCAGAAATATCGGCAATTTTTAAAAATTGCTTAAAAGTAACTTTACCAAAAGGCAACTTGATACGCACCATCTGAACGCCTGGCTGACGTTGCCCGTAAACACCTCTTGCTAAACGCAGACTTCTAAATCTTTCATCATCAATTTTCCCTTCACGGAAAGCCCTGATTTTATTTTCAAGATCAATGATGTCTTTTTCTACGATTGGATTTTCTAATTCGGTTCTAAAACTCTGCATATTATTTTAAATAAAAGCCTCTTTAAAAGAGGCTTTATTAACACACTAATATAAAAACATAAGCTTTTTCAAAACTTACGAAGCAAATATATATAAAGTCTATGTATTTAGTAGTTTTTATTTAAAAAAATTATATCCTATTTTCTAAGTTGAAATAGATTTAGAATAATCTATAACCAACCATTAAAGACATATTTTGATATCTCGAATTAAAATCAATATAACTTTGCAAAATATCTCTATCAGTTTCATATCTGAATTCTAAACTGAATTTATTATTCTTAGTGTAACCAATACCGAAAGCAAAATTATCCGTTATCGTGATGTCTAGGCTCGAACCAGGTTGATATTTTAAGAAAGAATTGAATTTTGTAGCCCGACTATAGAAACCATTCAAATAAAACTTAGAATTATTATTTAAGAACAAATAATGCCTTAAACCAACAGAAGTATTGATTATTTTAATGTTTGCCTCTACTTTTGTAGTGGTAGTTGCAGACGCTTCGTCTTTAAATTGCTGGTAGCTAGGCTCCAATACAATAGCCCATTTATTTTTGTTATAGGGAAGAACGAGTTCAGCTGCAACTCCAAACCTTACACCACTTTTGAAACCAAAATCAGCATTCCGAACTGGTGAAGTATTGTTCCTTATATTTAATGAAGAGTAATTGAACCCTGCCAAAATACTTAAATTATATAAATCTCTTTTATTTTTATCTCCATACAAAATCAATTTATCGACTTCATCTTCATTAAATCTTTTGAAAAGAGCCAATAAATCCTTTTCAGTATAATTCAATTTAGAAAAATCATTTTTAGTTAATTTTGGTGAGACAAGATTATTCATAAGTTCCTGTCTGTAAGCCCTGTTATCAGCAATGTTATCCTCTTTATTTATATAATTTTTAAAAACCAATTGATTGATCTCCGCTGAATTTATACTATAGAAATAGACAATATCCCCATCATCAAAAGCATATAAGTTTGCTTTCCCCTCCATCAATACTTTTAGAAATAATACTTCCTTATTGAAAACAGGATTCCTTTCGCGAGTTAGCTTATTTATATCTTTACTACACCTGTCTATCTCAACAGTTTGCCTTACATATTTTAATACATTCTGAATTGCAAATTCTTTAACATCATCAATTAATGCTTTTTTTTCTTCTCCATCTGAAGATAGCTTATAAATAAAATCTTTAGGATTTTGCTTCCAATCAATATTCTTTAATAAACATTCTATTCTTTGATTGTCATTATTGATAAAATAACCTTTTTCAAAATTAATTTGGCAGTAAGTACTTAAACTTAAAAGCGCAAGAAAAAAGCTAAACAGAATTTTTTTCATGGGTATATTTAAGGGAGATAAATAAGGTATATTATAAATCAGTTTAGATAGTGATTTAAGTATTTTAAAAATCAGATAACTCTTTCTCTTTTTCAATTAAATCAGCAATGGTGGTTTCTGATAAAATTTTGAGAGTTGCGTCTCTAACATCTCTAAATGTTGCTCTGATACCGCAGCTTTCTTCGTCTCGGCATTCTTCACATTTTTGATAAAAATTTAAGCTCACACAAGGCAACTGTGCAATTGGGCCACCGGTTAAGCGCATGACCTGAACTAGATTAATATCCTTTGGATCTTTTAACAAAGAATATCCTCCCCCAGCGCCTTTAATACTGTAAAGAAAACCTGCATTTCGCATCTCTAAAAGTATTTGTTCTAAAAATTTTTTAGGGATTTTTTCTTTTTGAGAGATAGAAAGTATATTCATTGACTCTCCTCCAAATTGCTCACCTAAGGCAATGAGGGCTCTAATGGCATATTTTGTTTTTTTTGAGAGCAAGGCGTTTGTTTAGAACGTTATTGATATTTATAAATTTATGAATATTAATTGATTTCTATAGAATAAGTAATTTCTACTCCGCCAGCAACTAGCATATCATGAACTGAGCAGTATTTTCTGATAGCCAATTCGGCAGCTTTATTTACTTTTTGCTCGTCTAAATTACCACTTAATTTAATGGTCATGTGAATTTTAGTAAAAACGGGGGGCAATTCTTCTCTTCTCTCTCCATTTACTTCTACAGAAAAATCAGTAATATCTTGACGCTGTTTTTTTAAAATACTTACTAAATCTAAAGAACTGCAAGAACCTAAAGCCATTAACACCAATTCCATCGGGCGAACGCCTAATCCCTCTCCCCCAATTTCTGGAGAACCATCTATATGTACTTTTACATCGCTGCTACTTCCTGTGGCTTCAAAGTGAACAGCGCTATTTAATCTGTTTAATTCTATTTTCATGATTTAAGATATGAGTATTGAGATGTGAGATAGGATAATCTTGCAAGCTCAAAAAATTTAAATTAATAACGAACTATTTAGATTTCTCCAAAGCATTATTGATATCAGCTACAATATCATCAATGTTTTCTAAACCAATAGAAAGTCTGATACTTCCTGGGAATATGCCTATTAGTAATCTTTCTTCTTCTTTTAATTTAGAATGCGTGGTTGAAGCCGGATGCGTACCAATGGATCTGGAATCTCCTAAATTAGAGGAAATCAAAATCATTTCTAAAGCATCCAAAAATCTTTTCGCCCTTTCAAACCCGCCTTTAATCACAAAAGTAACAATTCCACCACCTTGTTTCATTTGGCGTTTAGCTAACTCATATTGTGGGTGAGATTTCAAATGCGGATACCTTACAACTTCTACTTCCGCACTTTGCTCTAAAGCTTCGGCAACAGCCAAAGCATTACTGCAATGCCTGTCCATTCTTAGAGGAAGCGTTTCTAAACTTTTTGATAGTAACCAAGCATTAAAAGC
>JBILPO010000285.1:0-3480 GCA_044373805.1 Pelobium sp. | reverse complement strand
ACTGGTGCGGTAACGACCAACTTTATACCAAATACCATGATGAAGAATGGGGAAAAGAAGTGCATGATGACCAAGTTTTATTTGAGTTTTTGATTTTGGAAGCTGCCCAAGCGGGTTTAAGTTGGATTACCATTTTGCGTAAGCGAGAAAACTATCGCGAGGTATTTGCCAATTTTGATGCCTTAAAAGTTGCTCAGTTTACTGAAGTAGATGTAGAAAGAATTTTGCTTAATCCCGGCATTATTCGTAACCGTTTAAAGGTAAAAGCAGCCATAAGCAACGCCAAACTTTTTTTAGCCGTTCAAAAAGAATTTGGCTCCTTTGATAAATATCTATACTCTTTTATGCCTGGTGGAAAACCTTTGCAAAACCAATATGTTAACAGTAAACAAACACCAGCAACATCGGTTATTTCTGATGCAATTTCCAAAAACATGAAAAAAAGAGGTTTTAAATTTTTTGGAAGCACTATTTGTTATGCGCACATGCAAGCAACAGGGATGGTAAATGATCATGCTTTAGATTGTATGTTTAGATAAATGATTCAACAAAGCGCATTAGAATTTTTTTCTTACATCAAAAATCCAAATCCTTTTATCAGAGAAGATAAAAACACCTTATTTTATAATCAGCTGTTTCCACTAGTACTCATCAGTTTAGTTTTTGCCCTTTTTGCAGTTTCTTTTATTCAATTACTAGAAAATTTACACTGGATAAAGCCTCTACCCGCGTTTAAACTATTTGATATCAAGGAGAAAAAGGTGGCCCTTTTTTTCTCTATCACCATTTTAGCGCCTTTGCTAGAAGAATCTATCTTTAGGTATCAACTCAAAAATTGGTATGTGGCTTTTCTAGCTTGGGCAGTATTTCTGAGTTTTTTGTTTTATAAACTTGTCCCTAACCAGCACTTAATTACCGCAGCTATATTTATTACCATTTGTAGCGTTCCGTTCTACTTGAAAACCAATAAAAGGAACCGATTTGGATTCATAAATAGCTTCTTTAAATATCATTTTTATTTAACCGCAGTATTTTTTGGATTGGTACATGTAACCAATTATACACAACCTTTTCAGTATGGTTGGTCTATTGTTTTATTGGTTCTTCCACAACTATTTATTGGTTTTATTCTAGGCTATGTAAGAATGCGTTTCGGGTTAAAAAACGCCATTATTTTTCATGCCACTTATAATTTAATCCCCGCATTAAGTTTATTAGCGGGTTATGGAAACAGCTAAACTTTTCTTTAAACCTTTTGTTAATTTGTTTTAATCGCTAAAGCAAAATGTCTTTTTTATCTAAAGATTTATCAACTCTTTTGCCAATCAAACAAGAAAATTGACAAATCTCAAAAAGCCTTAATCATTCACTTCAATAAATTTAAATCCAACTCCTTTAAATAGCTCAATTTTAAACAAGGAATATTAAATTTGAAATAATCTTAAGGGACATCACAACAAATTTCCTAATTTACAAAATATGTTAAAAAAACTCTTTTTGTTAGACGGAATGGCGCTCATTTACAGAGCACATTTTGCATTAAGTAAAAATCCCAGATTTACCTCTAAAGGGGTCAACACATCAGCAGTAATGGGTTTTACCAATACCCTTTTAGAAGTTTTAAAGAAAGAAAATCCAACTCATATTGCCGTTGTATTTGATACTTCGGCACCTACAGAAAGACATACAGATTTTGAAGCTTATAAAGGTAAAAGACAAGCCATGCCTGAGGATTTGTCTATTGCTTTACCCTATGTGGTAAAATTGATAGAAGGTTTTAACATTCCGGTTCTTACTTCTGATGGCTTTGAAGCCGATGACATCATTGGAACGCTAGCCAAACAAGCAGAAAAAGAAGGTTTCACGGTTTATTGTATGACACCTGATAAAGATTTTGCGCAATTGGTATCAGAAAATATTTTCGTTTATAAACCCGCTAGAATGGGGAATGATATGGAAATAATGGGCGTAAAAGAAGTATTAGAAAAGTGGGAAATAGAAAATGTACTGCAAGTTATTGATATTTTAGGTTTATGGGGTGATGCAGTAGATAACATTCCCGGGATACCAGGAATTGGAGAAAAAAATGCAAAATCACTCATCAAGCAATATGGCTCGGTAGAAAATATTATTGCACACAGCCACGAGTTAAAAGGGAAGCAAAGAGAAAATGTAGAAAACTTTGCCGAACAAGGACTGCTGTCAAAAAAACTGGCCACCATTATATTAAACGCACCAGTTACCTTCCACGAAGAAAGCTTCAGATTAGGTCCTCCTGATAAAGAAAAACTGGAACCACTTTTTGCTGAAATGGAGTTTAGAACTTTGGGAAGAAGGGTTTTTGGCGAAGATTTTAGTGTGCCTGATGTAAAAGCACAAACTAGTGGCCAAATGGATTTATTTGGAAAAGTTCTTCCTAATGAAGGGATAGCTACTTTAAATATTACACCAGCACAATCTGCTACTTTAGTAGAAGGTGGTAAGAATATTGAAAACACCAATCATCAATATTTTTTAATTGATGATGCACAAAAAAGACAAGATCTCCTTCAAAATTTAAAGCAAGAAAAGTCTATTTGTTTTGATACTGAAACAACCGGAATTGATGCCAATAATGCGGAGTTGGTAGGCTTATCTTTTAGCTATGAAGTTGGCTTGGCTTTTTATGTTCCCCTGCCTGAAAATCAGGAGGAAGCAAAAGCAATTGTACATGAGTTCAAAGAGGTCTTCGAAAACCCATCCATCAAAAAAATTGGGCAGAATATTAAATATGATATCCTGATACTAAAATGGTACGGAATTGAAGTTGCCGGAGAATTATTTGATACCATGCTGGCTCATTACCTTTTAGACCCTGATACTCGCCACGGGATGGATGTTTTAGCCGAAAATTATTTGGGTTATACGCCAGTTTCCATTACCGAATTAATTGGGAAAAAAGGGAAAAATCAAGGCAATATGCGTGATGTAGATATGGAGATCATTAAAGAATACGCTGCCGAGGATGCTGATATTACCTTGCAGTTAAAAGCCGTTTTTGAGCCCATGCTTGCCGAAATTAAGGTTAAAAAATTAGCCGAAGAGATTGAGAATCCTTTAGTTTATGTTTTAGCAGATATGGAAATTGAAGGGGTAAGAATAGATATGGACCAGCTCAATGTTTATTCTAAAGAGTTGGAGATAGAAGTTAATCGTTTAGAAAAACTGGTGTATGAAAAAGCGGGGGTAAAGTTTAATCTGGCTTCGCCAAAGCAATTGGGTGAAGTTTTATTTGATAAGCTAAAACTAGACGATAAAGCAAAAAAGACTAAAACAGGCCAATACCAAACCGGAGAAGATGTGTTAACCGCTTTAGCTCCAAAATCAGATATTGTACAAGATATTTTAGATTTCAGACAATTACAAAAGCTTAAATCGACTTATGTAGATGCGCTGCCTCAATTAATTAATCCAAAAACTGGCAGGGTACACACCTCTTAT
>JBILPO010000284.1:0-3500 GCA_044373805.1 Pelobium sp. | reverse complement strand
ACTCTTCCCATTTCTATTATTTACTTGTAGCATGTTTCCTGCAAACTGGTTCATTTGCGTTAACGAAATTTCAATAATTTTTTTGCCGGTTTTATGAAAGCTTGTAATTAGGTTTGCTTTTTCGGTTTCATCTTTAACGGTATCTAAACAAATTACTACAAATCTATCTCCAACGCACATCATCACATTGGTATGATAAATAGCAAATCCATTTTGATCAAAAGCATGGAATATAATAGCTCTATAACCGCTTTCTTTACAAAATTGAGCTAAGGCTTTTTCTTGAGTTCTAATAGACAAACAAGCATAAGCTATTTTATTTTCTCGGTCTAAAACCATGCTTCCAGTGCCTTCTAAATAAACACCTTCTTTTTCGCTAGCACTTAAATCATGTATAGTATTTATTTTAAAATCGGATTTAAGTTGCTCAATTATGTCAGCCCTTCTTTCCAAACGTCGGTTTTCTGCCTGCATCGGGTAAAAGAAAATATCTCCATTATCATGAAAAGAAATCCAATTATTAGGAAAAATAGAATCGGGAGTATGTGGCTTTGTTGTATCCTCAATTACCGTTACATCAATATCGTTGGCTTTTAATTTGGCAACAAAGTCATCAAATTCTTTAACTGCTTTTTCTTGTACGGCTTCCTGTGAGGCCTGCTGATCTTGAAAAGCATTGCTATCTGCCGTTTGGATATTTAATCCAAAAGCTACCGGACGAATCATTAATATGTTAGATGTTGTTTGCATTTTTTTAAGATAAAAAGTCTGAAGTCCGCTAACCACATTTTGTATGGCGAGCCTATATTTTTTAATTAAGTACGTAGTCAGCTGTCTGCTGTACGCAGTTTTTGTTTCACTTTGACTGCAGACTTATTCTAAATTTCGTCTCTCAAAACCGGCATACTCATACAATGAAAGCCACCTCTGGCTCTTGATAATTCTGCTGATGGCATGGTGATAAAAGTATTTTGTAAAGTATCTGGATTTAGTTCGCCACTTTCAAATTTCTTCAATAACTCTTTAACAGGAATCACCTGAAAGCCTTTTTGTTTAAAAGCTTTAATGGTATGATCGTTTCTGTCATAGCCTAAAACTACGCCCTCTTTTACAGCTAAAAGGTTGCAAGAATCTGTCCATTGCTCTCTAGCATCGTAAGGGAATTCTTCATTACCCGAATAAATAAATTCCGTCTTTTCTTTAGATCCTAAATCATTTTCGCTGATATCGGTTAAAAGTTGTTCAATAGACTCAAATTTCTTGGGTGTACTAATTTTTCCTTTGATAAATTGAGTCACCTCAGGTTTATCTACATGCTCTTCTTCAATTAAATGATCTATAGGTTCAGAACCATCACCACGTTTATCTACTTTTCCTATCGAATGTAAAATCACCCACATATTTCTTTTTACTTGGGTGAAAACGGTATCTATATGCATAAAATCACGCTTGTGCGGAATTTTAACAATACTTACCTTTTGTACCACATCTTTTTCAAAAAGTATTTTAATGGTTTCATTAATGGCTATTGCCGATGTTCTTTCGCTAAATCCTATTAATAAATGATTTTTACTTACCACCATCACATCGCCACCTTCTAAAGAGCTTTTCTCTTCATTTTCTTCCCCTGGTCTTAAAAAATGTTGTAAAGAATCGGGTATTTCAATGATGTTATTCCGGTAAGCAGCAAACAGGGGATGATTAAAGAAAATGTATCTAGCCAATAAAGTTTCTCTTGATCTGGCTTTTTTTGCAGGCTTATTTAAAAGAATGTGATTATTTATGGTGATGCCAATATCTCTGGTGAAAATAAAATTAGGAATGGGTGCAAAAATCATTCTTTCCGTATCTATTGATCCAGAAATAATAATTTTAGCCAATTCAGACGCAGGGGTGTCAATTAATTCGGTTTGCAATTTGTAAGTACAACCTTCAATGGCACAAACAGCTGCCACAATCTTTTTTCTAACGTCTTTATCTTCTAAAATTTCGGCTAAAAGTTTTTCTAACTCCACCACTTTTGTAGAGGAATGGAAATTAGGATGGTCTGGTTTGTAAAAACTTCTAGAACTATCCTGGTCTATTCCAGCTAATTTGCCTTTAATTTTATCAGGATCTAAAAAGTAAAGTAATAATTTTAAATAATAGTCATATTCGTCTTTCCTGATGGTATTTAAATGGACAATATCTTCAAAAAGCCAATCTTGTGCTTTAGATGGAACCACTTTTCCAAGGCCACTATCGGGGCTATGTATTAACAAACATCGTAAAGTCCCAATTTCTGAACTTACATTAACTTTAAAGTCTTGCATTTTTGTTGACATATCATTGATGGAGTTAAATACAAAGCTATTAGAATTTAATTCAATTTTAAATTCTACAGATGAACTCAATATTAATTATTTTTGCCGGATGAATTTTTTACACCAGGCCATTAGTCAAGCTTTTGATACGATTTTTAACGTCCAAATCCCTGAAAATCAAGTTAATTTAGAGCAAACAAAGAAAGAATTTGATGGTCATGTCACTTTTGTGGTTTTTCCTTTTATTCGCTATACCAAAAAATCTCCCGAAGAAACAGCTAACATTTTAGGACTTTTTTTGAAAGAAAACTGTATTCAGGTTGCTAATTTTAATGTAATCAAGGGTTTTTTAAACATTGTTTTAAATGATGAATACTGGTTAAACACTTTTGAACAACAGATTATTCATAAAGATTTTGGCTTTCTAAAAGCAAACGGTGAAAAAGTGATGGTAGAATATTCTTCGCCAAACACCAATAAACCATTGCATTTAGGGCATGTGCGTAATAATTTATTAGGTTATGCTGTTGCCGAAATTTTAAAAGCAGCCGGTTATGAAGTAATCAAAGCTAATTTGGTTAACGATAGAGGAATTCACATCTGCAAATCTATGCTGGCTTGGCAAAAATTTGGAAATGGAGAAACGCCAGAAACTACTCATTTAAAAGGGGATCATTTGGTTGGAAAATACTATGTAATTTTTGATCAGGAGTATAAAAAAGAAATTGAAGCTTTAAAAGCTAAGGGTAAAACCGAAGATGAAGCTAAAAAAAACGCTCCTTTAATTTTAGAAGCGCAGGAAATGCTTCAGAAATGGGAAGCAGGTGATGCTGAAGTGAAAACGCTTTGGAAGAAGATGAATAGCTGGGTTTATGCAGGCTTTGATGAAACCTATAAAAAGCTAGGTGTAGATTTTGATAAATTTTACTACGAATCTAATACCTATTTATTAGGAAAAGATATTGTGGAGGAAGGTTTAACAAAAGGAGTTTTCTTTAAAAAGGAAGATGGTTCTGTTTGGATAGATTTAACAGTCGATGGCTTAGATGAAAAATTAGTAAGAAGGGCAGATGGTACATCGGTTTATATAACACAAGATTTAGGCACCGCTCAACTAAAATACGATGATTTTAAAATGCAGCAATCTATATATGTAGTAGGGAATGAGCAGGATTATCATTTCAAGGTACTTTTCTT
>JBILPO010000283.1:0-3509 GCA_044373805.1 Pelobium sp. | reverse complement strand
GCATTGGTAAAAACAATCAATTGCTTTGGCATTTACCAGCAGATTTAAAGTTTTTTAAAAGAACAACCTCGGGACATACCATTATAATGGGACGTAAAACTTTTGATTCTATTGGTAAAGCATTGCCTAACAGAAGGAATATTATCATCAGCCGTCAGCCAGAATTAAAAGTAGAAGGAATAGAAGTTTATCCTAATTTAGAAGATGCTTTAGAAGCTTGCGCAGATGAAAAGGAAGTATTTATAATTGGCGGTGGTGAAATTTACAAGCAAGCATTACCAAAAACACAAAGAATTTACCTCACAAAAGTGCACCATAAATTTGATGCAGATACTTTTTTTCCCATTTTAGAAGCCGAAGACTGGGAAGTAATATCCAAGGAAGATCATTTTAAGGATGATAAACACCTATTTGACTATTCTTTTGTGATATTGGATAGGCGTTAAATCTTTGCTAATAAATTAATTTTTAACGATTTTATAAATTAAAAATTTAATTAGCTTTGCCATCTTGAATAAAAACAGCATAATTACACAAATCAATTAAACTAAAATGCAAAACAAGGGAATTATTAAGTTTGCAGCAATTGTATTAACACTATTAAGTTTATATGCGCTTTCTTTCACTTTCGTAACGAATAAGGTAGAAAACGACGCTAAAGAGTATGCAAAAGGGGATCTTTCAAAAGAAAGAAGGTATTTAGACTCCATTTCTAACCAACCAGTTTATCCGTTATTAAACCATACTTACCAGTATGTTAAACAACGTGAAATTCAATTAGGTCTGGATTTAAAAGGAGGAATGAACGTTACTATGGAGATTGAGCTTACCGCTTTGATAAAAAGTTTAGCCAACAATCCATCAGACGCAACGTTTAACGAGGCATTAAAAAATGCTCAAAACAGAATAATCAGTTCAAAGAAAAATTTAGTAGCCTTATTTGTTGAAGAATATGAGAAACTAAGTCCAACTGGTAAACTTGCTATTTTTTATTCTACAAAAGAAAACGCATCAGAAATTAAACTAGATGCTAGCAATGCTGAAGTTAAATCGTTTTTAGATAAACAAGCAAATTCTGCAGTAGAAAGATCATTTAATATCTTAAGAACTCGTATTGATAAATTTGGTGTTACACAACCTAATATTCAATTACAAGAAGGTTCTAACAGAATTTTAGTAGAACTTCCTGGTGTTACAGATAAAGAACGTGTTCGTAAATTATTACAAGGTTCAGCTCAGTTAGAGTTTTATGAAACTTATGATAATCAAGAAATCTTCCCTATTTTACAAAATGTAAATAACATTTTAGCAGCTAAACAGCCAAAAACTGAAAACAAAGCTGTTGTAAAACAAGATAGCACTACTATTTCAAAAGATAAACCAGCTCTTTTAAGTGCCAAAAAAGACACTACTAAAAAAGACTCTTCATCTATTGATGCGTTAGCTAAAACAAACCCTTTATTTGCCATTTTATCTCCTGCAACATTCCAAGGTGCAAACGGACAGCAAAGCTTACGTCCGGGCCCAACAGTAGGTTATGCAAATCAAAGTGATACTGCAAAAATCAACGCTATTTTTGCTCAAGAAGATGTAAAATCTTTAATCCCTCAAAACGTTAAATTGTATTGGGGAGTTAAAGCCATCTCCACAGAAAATAAAGTATTTGAATTATATGCTATAAAACCAACAGGTGTTAATGGCGAACCCGCTTTGGCAGGAGATGTAATCTCTAACGCCCGTGAAGATTTTGATCAACGCGGTAACCCAGAGGTGGTAATGGTGATGAAATCTGACGGTGCCCGTGAGTGGAAAAGAATTACTGCTTTAGCAGCAGGTTCTCCTCAAAGTGAAGACGATAATAAATCAATTGCCATTGTTTTAGATAATTCAGTTTATACCGCACCTAGAGTATCTGGCGAAATCCCTAACGGTATTTCTTCCATCTCTGGTAATTTCACTGTAGATGAAACTAAAGATTTAGCTAACGTGTTAAAAGCTGGTAAACTTCCAGCTCCCGCTAAAATTGTTGGTGAATATGTAGTTGGACCAACTTTAGGTAAAGAATCTATTGATAAAGGTTTAGTATCTTCTATCGCAGGGTTAATTGTAGTATTATTATTTATGTTATTCTACTACAGCAAAGCCGGATACATTGCAAACTTAGCCTTGTTAGCTAACTTATTTTTCTTACTCGGAATTATGGCATCTATTGGCGCCGTTTGGACTCTTCCTGGTATTGCCGGTTTAGTTTTAACCATTGGTATGGCCGTAGATGCTAACGTATTAATTTATGAAAGAATTAAAGAAGAACTCGAGTTAGGAAAATCTCTCAAGCTAGCTATTGCAGATGGATTTAGTAACGCTTATTCTGCCATTATAGATTCAAATGTTACCACATTAATTACAGGTGTTATATTAATGGTAATGGGTTCAGGTCCAATTTTGGGTTTTGCAACCACCCTTGTAATTGGTATAGTTGTTTCTATGTTTACTGCCATATTTATCAGTAGATTAATTTTAGAAAGATCGGTTAAAAACAACAAAACCATATCTTTCTCTAACTCTTTTACCGCCAAACTTTTTAAAGGCTCTAATTTTGATTTCGTAAAAGGTCGTCGTAAATTTTACATTCTTTCTTCAGTAATTATTATTGCAGGGATCATCTCTATCTTCACCAGAGGCTTCAGTTTAGGTGTAGATTTTCAAGGTGGAAGAACTTACGTGGTAGATTTCCAAACAGAAGTAAGCACTGTAGATGTTAGAAAAGCATTAACAAATTCATTTGAAAATGATGCTCCAGAAGTAAAAAGTTATGGTAACGGCGTTAGAATTACCACAGATTATTTAATTAACGATAATTCTGATAACGTTGAAACCATTGTTGAAGGTAAATTGAATGAAGGTTTACAAAAATTAGGCGTTAAATATGAAATAAAAGATGCTCAAAAAGTTGGACCAACGGTGGCTAATGACATTAAAACATCAGCTATTTACGCCGTAATATTAGCAATTTTGGCTGTATTCATCTACATCGTAATCCGTTTCCGTAAGTGGGAATTTGGGGCAGCAGCCGTGGTTGCGCTTCTACATGATGTTTTGGTACTTTTAGCCATATTCTCTTTACTAAACGGATTTGTTCCTTTCTCTTTAGATATTGACCAAGCATTTATTGCTGCAGTACTTACCGTAATGGGTTACTCCATTAACGATACCGTAGTTGTATTTGATAGAGTTAGAGAGTATTTAAATGATGATAGAAACAAAAAGGAAACTTTACCCAACATTGTTAACAATGCATTAAATAGCACATTAAGTAGAACAGTAGTAACAGGTATGTCAACCATATTTGTATTGATCATATTGTTCATCTTTGGTGGCGAAATTTTAAGAGGATTCTCTTTTGCGATGTTAATAGGAGTAATTTTTGGTACTTACTCTTCTCTGTTTGTGGCAACGCCATTTGTTGTGGAGTTCATCAGAAAAAAAGAAAAAGATCAAAAATAATTAAG
>JBILPO010000282.1:0-3522 GCA_044373805.1 Pelobium sp. | reverse complement strand
CACCCGCATTTATTTTATCTAAGTTTAAAACCGATGAATTTGAACCTGAAAAGGCTTGTTCTTTAATAATTCTACCACTTAAATCTAAGAGTTTAATTCTGTCTCCGGCTACTAAGCCAGAAACATTTAACTGATTTACCACTGGATTTGGATAAGCCATAACACCAACGGCACCCGATCCAAAGCTCACTGCTATTGGATCACTCAAAGTAGATTTTCCGTCAAAATCTATTTGGTTTAAACGGTAATAATTTACGCCTGATGATGGAGAACGATCAGTGAAGAAATAATCTAAAACTGAACTGCTATTTCCCGCACCAACTTTGTTACCAATAGTTGCAAAAGACTGTCCATCTGTAGATCTCTGAATTTCAAAATGACGATTATTTTGCTCTGATGCAGTACTCCATTTTAATTGCACCGCAGCGCCTTGTTTGCTTGCAGTAAATGATGTAAGTTTTACAGGAAGAGGTGTATTTGTTGGAACCAATTCTCCATTACTTAAAAGCATTGCACCATAATTAGTGCCGCTAACATTAAATACAATTTGGCTAATTTGAAGTGCTGTTAAATCAGAAGATGTTGAACCAAAAAACACCTTTCCTGCAGTTCCGCTTGTACCTGCGGTACCTGTCCAACCGGTTATCGTTAGTGTTTTTCCAGAAGTCCAACTGGCTGCTTGACTTGCCGCAAAAGAAACATTAGATGCTGTACCTAAAGCTATAGCGGTGTTATCTGATAAAGTAAATGGAGAATTTAAAGTGATTGAATTGCCCAATGTTAATGCTCCAGCACCTGTAAGCGTTAAAAATCTTAATTCTTTATTATTTTGGTCTAAATACAAAATCCCTTTATCTGTCGTACTAGTAAAAGCTAAGGTAGTACTATAATAATTAGGAGAATTACCTGTGCTTAAATTACTAGTAACTGTCCCAGTACCTGAAGCTTTACCATTTATTGTAAAAGTTAAGGAAGTTCCCGGTGTAAATACGATACTTCCATTATTAACCAAATCAGTAACTGATCTAGATCCTGTAAAGGTGTAAACCACCCCATTAGCAATTGTAAGAGTTCCTACTTTACCAGGAGTTGGAGAAGCTGGTACTTCATTAGAAGCTGATATAGTTGTTCCGATATCAACATTTACAATATCTGTACTTAAGCTTCCATAAAACACATTTATAGCATCCCCTGAGCTGATAGACGTTCCTGAAGTCACAGAGCGGTCAATTTTAGAATTATTAGCCATAGTTAAAGTAAAACCTTGAAATGCAGTCGGTGTTGTAGTTATACCAGTATTTAATGATGCGATTCCTGTAAATTGCAATAACTTACTTACAGTTGTAGCTGTGGATAAGGTTTTAGAACTCGTATTAGCAAAAATTAAAGTGCTATAGTTATTGAATGTTGCCGTACCTGCAGTACCTGTAACGGTTGCCGGTTGAAGTAAAGTTTGTGAACCAGCTCTGCTATAAATTACAGTACCGTTATTTACGAAGGTGTTACAGCTGATCCTTGGGGAACTTCCTGTTAATTCTAGAATACCCCCAGATTCGATAGTTACAATACCAGCAGGTGCTGATGATGAGTTCCCAATTATAGATGTAGAAGCATCTGATGAAGAACTTCTTGAAGAAATTAACCTTGCACCAGATTTTACAGTAAGATCTCCCGTAGAAACGGAGATAAAAGCATCTGTAGTTACTGTTCCACTAGAAAATACAATTGGCTTAAACTTTACGCCTACAGTACTTAAAGTTCCAATTGCACCCGCATCTAAAGCAAATTCAACAGCATTACTTGTAGAATTTGAATTCCATTCCCCAGCGGTGGTAATATTTCTTGTACCACCTACAAATTTAAGTACTCCTGACCCAGAAGTAGTAATCATAGCCGAAACGAGAGTAGTGGTACTTGAACCTACATAACTTCCATCAGAACTAGTAACTTCGGCAACTCCAGTATAAGCCCTTATCTTACCATTCACATTCATGATGTTTGTTCCAATCGCTAAAACTCCAGAAGTATTTATTTGGAAATCTTTGCAATAGGCATTACTCACATCTACAGTAATAATATGTAAATTTTGGATGTAGATATTATTTGCGGCAGTTGGCACTGAAGTAGCTGCAGACCAAGTTCCGCTCGATCTTATTTGCCAACTAGAGAGGTTACTCCAGTTTCCAGTAGCTGCTGAGCGATAATCGCCATCTGTAGCTATTTGGGCAAACCCCAAAGTTACTGACGCAAAAAGTAATAATGTTAAAAGTAATTTTTTCATCATGTTTAGATTTTTAAATTTTAGATAAATTGGTTAATTTTTAACCTGCAATAAAAATAAAAACCAAACGACATTTCTATAAGAAAGATAGAAATGGTATAAGACTAAAATTTATGAAGGCAAAATAATTGGTTATTCCTAAAGTAATAGATAACAAAGTTACGGAAGAGTAAAATCTTAAGAATATGGGGGTAAATTCTTAAACGCAAATTTGAATCTCAAAAGCAAATTATTTTCTTAAAATTGGCTTACAAGGATATTAAATAAACTATAATTAAATTTAAATCGCAATAGAAGTTTAATCATTATAGAATATTTCACAATGAAGACATGGAATGGAGGGCAGAAATTAATTTTTAAAAAAATAAAAGCTCTTTTAACTTCAACTTAACAATCATATAGAAATGCAGCATTATACTTAAATAATAACCTAACACGCAATAGAATAGCTGGTATTTTTTAAATTTAAAAAATCAGGGATTACATTTTTTATAAAATATAACCCCCGATTAAAAATGCTAGTTTAATTTTTTACAATCTTACTTCTAAAAGTAAGATTACCAGAGTTTTCTACAACTAATAAATAAATACCTGCGTTTATTTTTTCTAGGTTTAAAACCGAAGAGTTTGAACCAGAAAAGGCTTGTTCTTTAATAATTCTACCACTTAAGTCTAAAAGCTTAACATGATCTCCGGCGACTAAGCCCGTTACATTTAATTGATTCACCGTTGGGTTTGGATAAGCGGTAACACTTGTTGCATTCGCTCCCAAGGTTACTGCTACAGGATTAGTAGTGTTTGTTGTTCCATCAATATCTACGCTTACTAATCTGTAATAATTTACACCAAATTTTGCTGAATAATCAATAAAACTATAATCAAAAACTCCAGCTGTATTTTTTGCTTTAACGCTTGTTAAAGTTTCAAAATCCTGCCCGTTAGTAGAGCGTTGCACTAGGTAAGCTGATAAATTAACTTCTGAAGTAGTTTGCCAATTTAAAGACACTTTATTATTAACGACTTTAGCAGCAAAACTAATTAGTTTTACGGGTAGTGGTGTAGTAATAGCTCCAACTGACAGTGGCCCAAAAGTGCTTAAAGTTTGTGTAGCTGTATTTGCACTTTGACTTCCAGCACCACCAAAATTAGAATAAGCTGTACCAGTATAGTTTGCAATTCCAATTTTATCATCGGCTAAAGCCGCAAAACTACTTCCTTCCAAAGCACTTGTCCAGCCTAAA
>JBILPO010000345.1:0-3077 GCA_044373805.1 Pelobium sp. | reverse complement strand
CGTTTGGCGTTTGTTGAAGAGTACTATTTACGGTAATAGTTTGGTTCTTATTAATTCTGGTAAGGTTGGCGCTCCCCTCTAATTGGTCCATCGTTCCGCCACCGGCATTTAGCCTCGCCATATTCCCTACAGATTTTTCTGTTCGGGTGGTAATGTTTAAGACTTTTGTTGGGTCTCCTTCTTTTACGCCCGTTCTTGCTGCAGTATTTCCATAATCGTCAACCACCTGAATTTTTTCTACAATTTCAGCAGGTAAATTTTGTATTGCAGAAGCTACATCGCCACCATAAATATCTTTACCATTTAAACGGGCTTTTGCAATGGCCGTTCCGTTTACGGATACCGAGCCATCATTTCCCACTTCAAAGCCTTCCATTTTTTGAATCAGCTCATCTACCGTTGCGCCTTGTCTTACCACATAATCACTGGCTCTAAATTCAACAGTATCGGTTTTATAAACAATTGATGGCGTACCATTTACAATCACTTCATTCAATACTTTTTCATCATTTTTTAAAATGATGGGATCTAAAGTTAAACGAGCGGTTGCATCATTATATTTACCCGAAACTACTTTGCTTACATAGCCAATAGAAGTAACTTGTACTTTAAAAATCCAAGATTTCACATTTTTGAAAATGAAAATTCCATCTTCATTGGTAAGGGTTTTTATGGTATCTGCTGATGAAGTTAAGGTTACCGTTGCCCCAATTACGGTTTGATCTGTTGAATCTTTAACCACCCCGCTTACCTGTCTTAAAGGAATGGGGGCCGGAGTATTACCACCAGTTGGTCTGGGCGTGTTTTGAGCAAAAACTTGGCTTGCGCCGATGATCAGTAACAGCATCAAAAGCCATTTTTTTAATAAAAAAATAGGCACATAATTTTGTTTTTGAATGGATTTTTTCATGAAGTTGATAATGCTGAAATTGTACTGTTTTTGATGAAGTTTAAAATGATTATTTACTGTTTGTTAAAATGTATTTTCCCCAAAAGTCAGTTGGGGTAATGATGTCTTGAAAGTTGGTGTTTCCAAAACCACCGCCACCTCCGCCACCAACTTCAACTCTAGTGACAACGACGTTTCCGCCACCACCGCCACCGCCGCCACCAGGTCTACCGCCACCGCCAAAATTCCCAAAGCCGCCAGCACCTAATTGCAATCCATTTATTTTTACGTTATAAGAAAACTCTTTTGGCTTATCAGCCGACATTTCTAAAAGCGCTAATGGAATTGAAATTTCATACATAAAAACACCGGTTTCGCTAATAGTTGCTAATGCTTTAATGCTGTATTCGTTGTAAATAGAAATCAAACTATCAGTTACATCTTTAAAGCCAAAAACTTTAATTTCTTTAGCATTAGCTAGCTGAGTTTTTGAAAAAGCCCTTTGTAAAGAATCTCTTTGCCCTTGGGTCATCGTTTGAAATTGCCCAAAACCACCTGCACCACCCTGAATTCTCACTCCACCTGGCGCACCACCTTGTCCGCCACCACCAGGTCTTCTTTGTCTGTTTATTACCGGGTAAGTTATTTTAAACCCGTCTTTATCATTTTTTTTACCTTCGGGATTTACGGTAAGCGTAATTCCGCCTAACATAATTTTGTTGTTGTTGGTAATATCTTTTGATTGAATAGCTAAGTATAAATTCTTCGCATCATTAGCAATGGTATAGGTGAGATTGGTGCTTTTATTATTCGCTTTTAAGTTATTGTCCCACTCTGTAAGTTTGCCATCAACTTTTACAATAGGCGCCCAAACGCTCCCCTCTTGTATGTCACTTAATTTTTGAGCTTTCGCAGATGATAATGTTAAAGCGGCTAAACAAAAAGCGCTTATAGAAACCTTCGTAAATTTTAAAATGCTTGTTTTCATTTTTTTGATTTTAATGATGATGCAATATGTTACTTTAATAATGATACCTATATTAAATGCTACCTGATGCTTTTAAAAAGCTACCAAGTACAATATTTTGTAGAACAAATTTTTAGATTAATGTTTTTGAATGTTGTTTTTTAGGTTTAACATTCTTTCTTCAAGCGCTATTCCATTCCCTTTATCTAACATATTTGGAATTTCTTTTAAGCTATCATTGATTTTAGCAAGAGCGGTTTGATGATCAGATTTTAAAAAGCTGATTGCTGCCTCAGTTGCATAAATTAGTGCTTTAGAAACAAAAGCATTTCCTTTAAATTGATTCCAGTATTTTAAAGCCGAATCTAGGTCTGATTTAGCATAAGCGTAAAAAAAGGCTGCGTCTAGCCAAACGGCATTTCTCATTCCTGCGGGTATTTCCTCTATTTCTTCCAAATAATTCAATAAATGATTTTCTGACTTTTCTAATTGGCCTAAATCAAAGGTGGTTTGGTGGAGTAAACCATGCATATACACTCCATAAGACAAATTCAACTTTTTAGCCAGCGTTTTAGCCTCTTCCAGCTCATCAATGGCGATTAATTTTGGACGGATGCCTCCAGTACTTTGAGCAATAATTTTTAAAAGCAAAACTTCAAAATGGGCAGGTTCGCCACCTTTTAATATCCTCAAAATGCGAGCTCCATCAGAAGAAAACCCACCGCTATGAATAGGGATAATGGTGATCAAGAAAATCAAAAAAGAAAGTATGGCCAACATTAAAAAGAAAAAACCCAACGCTTGAAGTGTGACATCGCTTGCTGTATTGATACTCTTAAACCATATAAAAAGGAAATAAGCTAAAGCAGATAAAAGGAAACTTGCCACCGGACCCGCCGCTGCATATAATGCAAATCTTTTATTTAAATTATTGGTGTCAACGGGCAAACAAACCACTAAGCCACCGGCGGTATTCACGTTTTTGTTCCACTTAAACTTCCACTTGTTTTGCTCTTTATTCCATAAAAAAGGACCAACCACGTACATTCTAAAATCAAAATTCACCTTCACCCCTGCAAAAGCATGTCCCGCTTCATGAAAGGCAATAACGATTAAAAATGCCGGGGCAAAAAGGAATACCATTAATAACAAAGTGGTTTTTGGGATGCTGATTCCCGCTAAGCCTAATTTACCTATTAAATAACCTACGCCAGCTCCAAT
>JBILPO010000281.1:0-3533 GCA_044373805.1 Pelobium sp. | reverse complement strand
TTCTTCTTCTATAAATATGTTGAAAAATACCGAAAACAACTAACATTATTAACGGAATTATCATATTTATTAGCTGCCAAGTGGTTTTTTGTTCCACTAATTTTCCTTTATCTAGTAATCGTAATTTAATTTCTTTCGATCTTAAGGTAATTAAACCAGAATCATCTGTTAAATAATCAACAGCATTGAGTAAAAAGTTTTTATTTCCGAAACTTTGTTGGCTGTATCTATCATATCCTAGAGGAAAAATAGAACCGTCTTTTTCGCTAATCTGGTTTTTAAAAACATCACCATCACTAAAGACTAACATTTTGGTAAGCTTGCTTTTTGAAACAGTTTCTTCAGCAGCAGTTACTCCATCTGGAATAGCTCTATTTAAAAAGTTAGACTTAAAAAAACCTTCTAATAAAACGCCTACAGCCTTGGGTTCACTCTGAAATAGTTTTGGATCGGGTGTTTCTTCAATCATATTTAACGATATAATTGTAGGCGCTTGTAATTCTCTGTTGTAGGGCGATGTGGTTAAAATATTAGTTTTTCTAACGTCTTTTGTTGCAATGGTATCTATGGTGTTCACAAATTCTGTTTTAATGCCATCTAAGTTTTTTACTAATGGGTGTGTGCTTACCGGCATAATTATAGGGTAAAACAACCAAGGTACCATTTGTATTTGAGGCTGATCTCCAACTGCGCCAACATTTACAGGTATTTGGCCACAATTCATATCGCCAATTAAATCATAGTTTATTCTTACGCCATAAGTGAATAATTGATCATCAATGTTTAATTTATTTTGAAAAGCCAATTGTTCGCCACCTGCCGTTCTTCTCATGCTATCTAAATCAGCACTTACCTGATCTATTGACCAAATAATTTTTCCGCCACGCATTAAAAACTGATCTATTTTATATTTTTCTAATTCAGTGAATGCGGTAGCTGGTTTAGCAATTACCATTACTTTCAATTTATCTAAACCAGCAAATGTTATTTCAGAAAGATTAATGCGGCCAGCTTCATAGCCATCAGCAAGAGATTTCATGGCGTCTTGTAATTGTAAATCACTCAATTCGCCATGTCCTTCTGTAAAACCTACCCGGGGCTTGCCACCAGAACTTGCTTTTTTGATAGCCAATGAAAAAGCATATTCTAAATTCTGAATAGAATTATTTAGAACTTCTTCGGGGCTTAAACCAATTCTTGTTTGTAAAAGCTTTACTGGGATTTCTTTTCCTTCTACAGCAACCATAGCTGCCGGAAAAATCACTTTTTGTGTTAAACCACTTTCTGTATTAACGCTTAAGTTGGTAGGTTCTATGCCTATTTGACTAAGTTCGTCAAAAAAAGCTTGTTGCTCTTCTGGATTTTTTCCTTCAGCAGGATCTATGAATTCAAACGTTAAATTAGTACCAGCATATGCTTTATAATCCGACAGTAAATCTTTAGTCGCATTTCTTAGTCTTTTAAATCCTGATGGAAACTCACCTTCTAAATAAACGGTGACTTTAACTGGTTTTTTTAAATTTTGTAAAATATTAATGCTTATTTGAGATAAACTGTATCTTTTTTCTTTAGTGAAATCTATTCTGGTGAATGCATACTGCGATAAAACATTGATCACTACAATCACAAATAATACTAAAACAAGTTGTGTGATATCTTTCTTTTTTTGTTTAGTTACCATTTTCTACCTCCCAAAATAGTTTTAGTAATGAGTAAGAATATAGCAATAAAGCTTAAAAAGTAAATTAGATCTCGGGAATCTAACACTCCTCGACTAATAGATTGATAGTGTTCATTGATGCCAATATTGATTAATATGTTATCAAATTTTTGAAGTGATAAAATCTGACTAGCCGAATCAAATCCGCTAAAAGCGAAAAAGCTTAAAAATACAGCAATTGCAAAAGCTATAATTTGATTTTTGGTTAAAGAGGATGCGAAAATACCAAGAGCAACAAAAGCTGCGCCTAATAAAAATAAACCTATGTACGAACCTATTACTGCGCCAGTATCAATATTACCTATTACTGCGCCTAATTGGTAAACAGATAGGTAATAAATTAATGTTGGAATTAAAGCGAAAAGTACTAAGGTTAAACTAGCTAAATATTTACCACCTATAATTTGCCAATCAGTAAGTGGGCGAGTGGCTAATAATTCAAAAGTTCCTTCTTTTTTTTCTTCGGCTAATGAGCGCATTGTAATTGCTGGAATCAAAAACATAAAAAGATAAGGTACGATATTAAATAAACTGTCTAATCCGGCGTAACCATATTCTAAAATACTGGTATCGGGGAAAACCCAAAGAAATAAACTCAGTACAATTAAAAATATTCCGATGGTGATATAGGCCACCAATGAGCTTAAATAGGAGTATAATTCTTTCTTATATATGGTTAACATTCTCGGTTATATTTTTCTTCTATTTTTGCTGTTTGAATTAGTTTTTTTGCCACGAATTACACGAATTTTATCAATCAAATTTTAGATGATTTACCTTTTTTATTTGGATATTACTTCTTTTGTTAGTTTTACAAATATAGGTTCTAAACTTTTTTCGTTGTGTTTTGCCAATAAGTTTTCTAAAGAATCATAGGCTACAATTTTGCCTTTATTTATGATAATCACATCATCACAAATGGCTTCTACTTCTTGCATAATATGAGTAGAAAGTATCACCGTTTTGGTTTTTCCGAGCTCTCTGATTAGCTTTCTAATTTCTATTAACTGGTTTGGGTCTAAGCCTGATGTTGGTTCATCTAAAATTAGCACATCTGGATTGTGAATAATAGCCTGAGCCAAACCAACTCTTTGTTTGTAACCTTTAGAAAGTTCTCCAATTTTTTTATGTTGTTCTTTTTCTAAACCCGTTGCTAAAATAACTTCGTTAACACGCTCTTTTATTTTTAAAATATGGTAAATATTGGCTACATAAGATAAGAATTCCTTCACATACATTTCTTGGTAAAGGGGATTACTTTCTGGTAAATAACCAATACGTTTTCTTACTTCTAATGATTGTGAAGCAATGTTAAACCCACAAACTGTTGCTTCGCCAGTGGTTTGTCGTAAATAGCATGTCAGCATTTTCATGGTAGTAGATTTACCTGCACCATTTGGACCTAAAAAACCTAAAATTCTACCCGGAGATGCTTCAAAAGTGATTTGATCAACCGCTTTTTGTGTGCCATAGGTTTTGCTTAGTGCTTTTACTTTGATGCTCAAAATACGAACGATTAAATGTTTTTAAAAATCAAATTTAAAAATTCTATTTGAAAGAAATGTTTTTTTGTGATCTCCGAATTATCTTAGGGTTAAAAACTGAGGACGAAATTTAAATCCAAAATAATTTTTGTTTTATTAACGCTAGATCTTAAGTATTTTTAGCTTTTCTATGAAATGGATCAATTTGAATAGGTTTTAGCTTTTGTTTTGCCTTTCTGTATCTACAAATAAGGGAAGCATTACAAAGTAAATGGGATATTTAAATTTTGCTATTTGATTAATGTTTAATAGGTGCAAACCATTTGTAA
>JBILPO010000021.1:0-12078 GCA_044373805.1 Pelobium sp. | reverse complement strand
GACGAGGGGATGGGATGGCATAGCGACAATGAAAAAAGTATTGTAACCAATTCGGCTATAGCTTCTATAAGTTTTGGTGCCGAGCGGAAGTTTTGTCTTAAGCATAAAGAATCTGGAGAAATCGTTTCTCAAATTTTAGAATGCGGAAGTTTACTGGTAATGAAAGGAGAAACTCAAAAACATTGGCTACATACCTTAACAAAAAGTAAAAAAGTGAAGTCACCCAGAATTAACCTCACTTTTAGAAAAATGGCGGTTTAAGCATTTTTTATTTTTTAAATAGGATTATTCCATTGGCTATTTTTCTTTGCCCAAAATGATCAAATATTTTATTGTCAGAGGGGTGGTTGATAATTCCATTTACGCTAGCGTTCTGTAGGTACAAAGTAGTTGAACCGCCACCATCTAGATTTATAGCTTCAGTACATTTTAACCATTTAATAATGGATTGAGTTTCTGGCATCGTCATCCCTTCTGCCTCCGTCATTCGACCATCAATTGCCACTAATAATACAGTACCATCTGCTTTTTTCCCAATAACACTTCTGGGGGCTCTTTCAGCATTAAAAATGTTTTTTGCTAAAATAGCATCATCATCATTCATTATTAAAACAGGCCCACTTACCATAATGTCTGTAGCGTCTAAATGATTTTCCCAATGCTCATCACCATTCCATTGAGCTAAATAAAGCTGATCCTGCTTAATCAGAATAGCACCTTTTTGATGTTCGGCTCTTAAGCCAGAATTATTGATGAAGTTTTTGTTGATAATGCTGTCATTAGATTTAATAAAGTCTACCGACCCCCCGTTTTTAATATCAAAGAAAGTACCGTTTATGCCTGCAAACGCCTTTGTTTTTCTTATCACAGAATCTAATGTGATTAAAGCCTTTGGTTGATAAGTTAAATCAAACTTAAACTTATTTTTCTTAGAAATTTCTATAATGCTAATATGTTGTTTGGCGCTAAAAAGATTACAATTATTAAAGTGTAGGGTTTTAATTTTTATGCCGCCCTTAACCTTCTGTATATTCCATTTAGCATTTGCAAAGCTTAAAGAGTCAGTCGTTAAATTTTGGGCATAAATAGAAAAACAGGTAGATAAAAAGACAAATAAAACTGATATTCTTTTAGAAACTATTGCTCTATTATTCAAAATATATTAGTTTTTATAATGAAAGTATTTGTTGTAACTCGGCTTTGCTTACGGTCAATAATTGTACAGCAGGTAGCCTTTTAGTCATTTCTTTCCAATCGGGATTTTTCGTGAAAATCTTTTTAAACATTGGCAATGCTTTAGATACCTCTTTATTGTTGGCTAAAGTTACAGCCGTCCAATACTGCATTTCTAAATTATCAGGAAACATTTTCATAGCGGCTCCATAAAGAGACATCGCCTTTGGCATATCGTTTTTTTCTACAGCTAAATCGCCTTCATTCATAAATTGATAGGCCTCATGTACTTTTAAAAGTCTTTCTAATTCTACCAAAGGTTCAGCATTATCATCAACTCTTAAATCCACCGTTCTTTCATTCCAAGGCTCATTTTTAGATACAGCCGGAACGACTAAAATTGCTGCAGATTGCTTTCCTCGGATATCTCCCCCAACAGCTTGGGCAGCATTTAAAGCACTCATTACTCTTTGCGCTAATGGCTCTCCTTTGCTTGCTTCAAAAGCCTTAGACATAGCTGCCGGAACTTTATCAGTCAGCATCATATTAGATTGAACAGAATATTGTTCGCCTTTGATATCACCTGCAAATTGAACGCAACCTTTTCCAGTATGTACGGCTACATTTCCTTTGTTGTCTACAATTGCCACCTGACGAACGTCTATTCCGGGGTCATCACTTAATAAAATATCTAACGCTTGTTGGGCAGTTTTGCCTTCTTTTAATAATTTTAGACCTCTAATTCCAAAAGATTTATTAGTGAAAGACTGGGTTGCTACCGCCCCAACTCCAGCCTCTGCCCAAGAAACAGATGTACCTACAGAAAACCAGTGGCTTTGAACACCAACAGCCATTTCCCCGGTTATTGGGTCACGAGCCACAATTGAAAAAGTATGAGCAAAAGGCTCATTAGATTTAAATTGAGCAAAAGCCTGAACGCTGATTAAGCAAAGCAATAAAAGGAAAAGTTTTTTCATGATACAAGATAAGAATTAGGCATAAAAAAAGCTGTCTTCAATTTAAAAAGACAGCTTTTTGTTAAAAATTATTATATTAGCTCTTTACAAACTCTGCAGTAAAGAATTCTCTGTTCATTCTGGCAATATTGGTCACCTTAATTTCTTTTGGGCATTGTGCTTCACAAGCGTAAGTGTTTGTGCAACTTCCAAAACCTTCAGTATCCATTTGATTCACCATTGCTTCTGCTCTTTGGTAGCGCTCTGGCTGACCTTGTGGCAATAAAGCATACTGAGATATTTTAGCAGAAACAAAAAGCATAGCAGAAGCATTTTTGCAAGCCGCAACACATGCCCCACAACCAATACAGGTTGCCGAGTTGAAGGCTTCATCCGCAATAACTTTTGGAATTGCAATTTCGTTGGCATCTGGTACCCCACCCGTTCCCACAGAAACGTAACCACCAGCTTGCTGAATTCTATCAAAAGCAGAACGATCTACAGATAAATCTCTTACTACCGGAAACGATCCGGCTCTAAAAGGCTCTATAACAATGGTATCATTGTTTTTAAAACTACGCATGTGCAACTGACAAGTTGTAGTTGCTCTTTTTGGTCCGTGAGGTTCTCCGTTAATTACTAAAGAACACATTCCACAAATTCCTTCGCGGCAATCATGATCAAATTGTATAGGCTCTTCACTTTTTTTAATCAAATGCTCATTCACCACATCTAGCATCTCTAGAAATGACATGTCAGGAGAAATATCTGGCGCTTTATAAGTTACAAATTTACCAGGTGTACTACTGCTTTTTTGACGCCATACTTTCAACGTCAGGTTCATGTTTCCACTCATATTTTTAGTATTGAGTATCAAGATTTGGGTATCGAGTATTGGGTATCGAGTATTGAGTATCAAGTATCAAGTATAAAGATTAAATTCTTTTACTTTTTACAATTCACTTTCTACTTTCTACTTTCCACTTTTTTACTTTTATACTTGCTACTATTTATAGCTACGTTGTGTTAATTTAACATTTTCAAATACCAATTCTTCTTTATGAAGTTCTTCTGGTACGTTTTCTCCTTTGTATTGCCAAGCGGCTACGTATGCAAAATCATCATCGTTTCTTAAAGCCTCGCCTTCTGGGGTTTGGTATTCTGCCCTGAAGTGACCGCCACAAGATTCGTCTCTGTTTAAAGCATCATCTATCATTAACTCACCTAATTCGATAAAATCGGCTACTCTACCTGCTTTTTCTAGAGATTGATTTACTTCTGAATTATCCCCTAAAACAATAGCGTTTTTCCAGAAGTCTTTTTTCAAATCTTGAATCATTTGCTTTGCTTTGGTTAAGCCCACTGCATCTCTAGACATTCCACAGTATTCCCACATAATTTTACCTAAATCTCTATGGTACTCATCTACTGTTTTATTTCCTCTTAAGGATAAGAATGTTTGAATACGTTCTTCAACCTCCGCTTTTGTTTTAGTAAAAGCAGGGTGACTTGCATCAATTGGGGCAGGCCCAATATTGGCTAAGTAATCTCCAACGGTGTAAGGAATTACAAAATAACCATCAGCTAAACCTTGCATTAATGCAGAAGCACCTAATCTATTTGCGCCGTGATCTGAGAAGTTAGCTTCTCCTAATGCGTACAAACCGGGTACGCTAGTCATTAAATTATAATCTACCCAAAGCCCACCCATGGTGTAATGTACCGCTGGATAAATTCGCATTGGTGATTCATAAGGGTTTTCGTCAGTAATTTGACGGTACATGTCAAATAAATTTCCATATCTGGCTGCAACAGCAGGTTGTCCTAAACGATTGATAGAATCTGCAAAATCTAAATAAACAGCTAAGCCCGTTTTTCCAACGCCTCTGCCATCATCACAAACTTCTTTTGCATTTCTTGACGCCACATCTCTAGGCACTAAATTTCCAAAAGATGGATATTTTCTTTCTAAGAAGTAATCTCTGTCAACTTCTTTGATATCTTTTGCTTTAATTTCTCCTTTACGAAGTTTTTCTGCGGTTTCTTTGCTTGCAGGAACCCAAACCCTTCCATCGTTTCTTAAAGATTCAGACATCAGCGTAAGCTTAGATTGATGATCTCCAGATACAGGAATACAAGTTGGGTGAATTTGAGTGTAACAAGGATTTGCCATTAAAGCACCTCTTTTGTGAGCTCTCCAAGCGGCAGTCACGTTAGAACCCATTGCGTTAGTAGAAAGATAAAAAACATTACCATAACCGCCTGTACACAGTAATACAGCATGTCCAGCATGACTTTCTATTTTCCCACTTACTAAATCTCTGGTTACAATTCCTTGTGCTTTTCCATCAACTACTACCACATCTAACATTTCAGACCTGGTGTACATTTTTACAGTACCTAAGTTAATTTGACGGTTTAATGCGGAGTATGCTCCTAATAATAATTGTTGTCCGGTTTGACCCCTCGCATAAAAAGTTCTGGAAACTTGAGCGCCACCAAATGAACGGTTATCTAATAAACCACCATATTCACGAGCAAAAGGAACGCCTTGAGCAACACACTGATCTATAATATTAACAGATACTTCAGCTAAACGATAAACGTTTGCTTCTCTGGCCCTATAATCGCCACCTTTTATGGTATCGTAAAACAAACGGTAAACAGAGTCACCATCGTTTCTATAATTTTTTGCTGCATTGATACCCCCTTGAGCCGCAATAGAGTGCGCTCTTCTAGGACTATCCTGAAAACAAAATGCTTTTACGTTGTAACCCAACTCGGCAAGAGATGCTGCAGCTGAAGCACCAGCTAAGCCAGTTCCTACAACTATTACATCATACTTACGTTTATTGGCCGGGTTAACCAGTTTCAGATTGAATTTGTGTTTGTTCCATTTCTCGGCCAAAGGGCCTACTGGAATTTTTGCATCTAATTTCATCTTAATCTATTTTATAACTCAAACAGTAGTAGAAAATTATTGTTTTGAGTTTTGAGTTCATTTTTTATTTAAACAGAAAATATAATGGCATTGCCGCAAACCCAATTGGGATAATTACAGAGAAAACCCAAACACCCAAAAAGTTGATTAAGGGCTTGTATTTACTATGATTCCATCCTAATGTTTGGAAAGCACTTTGAAAACCATGTACCAGGTGAAAAGATAAAGCAACCATAGCTAATACGTATAAAGCTACAATCCACCATTGTTGGAAAGAAAATGCTACTGCTTTGTAAAGATCTTTTGACTTGATAATCTCCACACCATTATTCACATAGCTTACATATTCGGTGTATTCTGTTGATGAAATTTCTTTAGATACAGTTGTTCCGGTGTTTAAATCTGTTCTGTATTCTATAAAAGGAGTATTTCCCCAATGATATTCATACCAAAAGTTGCTCATGTGTACCACAATAAAAACAAAAAGAATAGTTCCCAATATGCCCATATTTCTTGACGACCAGATACTGCCTTCTTTTGGCTGTACCGCATAAGCTACCGGGCGAGATTTTTTATTTTTTTGAGTGATGATGATTGCCCAAATGGTATGAACCAAAATTGAACTATATAATAAATAAGAGACTACCTTAATGGGTGTAAAGTGAGTCATAAAGTGTGCGTATTGGTTAAATGCTAATCCATTATCGTTTTTAAATAACTGGAAATTTCCGGTTAAATGAATGATCAAGAAAGAACATAAAAACAAACCGGTTAAACACATAATTAATTTTCTCCCGAGTGATGAAGAAAATGTTTTTGAAAAATTACTCATTCTTTGGTATTTAAAGGTTTTTTTGAACGGCAAAAGTATTCATTATATGATAAAAAAAGACTAACGGGATACACTAAACACAAATTTATTTCTATTTAGAAACGTTTTAAATAAAAAGATAGACAAAGTGAGGGCAATTTTAAACTTCAATAAAAATAAAAAAGTCCTGATGGCTAATCCATCAGGACTTTAAAAATATATGTTGATTTGGTATTATTTGATTGGGAAAGTCACTCTAAAACGACTTCCGTCAGGAACAATCCCTTGTAAAGAAATCATTTTAGGATCTTGCTTTAAAGCCGCAACCACCTGATCGTTATTGTTAACACCTTTGCCGTTGATACTGGTTATGATGGTTCCTTTAGGCATGTCATACATGTCAAATACCTTGCCCGGCATTACTTCGGTTACTATTACTCCGGTGCTTATTCCATATTTCTTTTTAACAGCATCTGTTAAAGGAGCAAATTTAGCACCTAAAGAACTCACTACTTCAGAAACAGAAGCGCCATTGTTTGCCGCTAATTTATTTCCGTCATCGCCTTTTAAAGTGATGTTAAAGGTTTTTAATTGACCCTCTCTTAATACCGTCAATTGTACTTTATCGCCTGGGCGCATGGTTCCAATTTTTTCTTGTAAGTTAGATGAGTTTGAAATATCAGCTCCGTTTAGTTTCTTAATGATATCTCCTTTTTTAATTCCGGCAGCAGCCGCAGCTCCACCTTCTAAAGTAGAGTTTACATATAAACCATCAATTTCTTCGGTACCAAAATCTTTGGCATTATCAGCATTTAACTCCTGAAAAGTAATGCCAATATAACCTCGTTTTACTTCGCCATATTTTAAAAAGTCGTCCATTACTTTTTTAGCCAAGTTTACTGGAATAGCAAAACCATAACCCTCATAAGTGCCTGATTGAGATGCGATGGCTGAATTAATTCCTATCAGCTCTCCTTTGGTATTTACTAAAGCCCCACCACTATTTCCTCTGTTAATTACCGCATCTGTTTGAATAAAAGATTCAATAGAAGTATCCGTTGGGGGATTTTCAGGATCTAAATTATTTCTACTGTTATCTGAAGTTAAGATTCCAATTTTGCGAGCTTTTGCGCTCACAATACCAGCGGTAACGGTTGATTCTAAAGTTAAAGGATAACCCACCGCTAAAACCCATTCCCCCACTCGTACCAAATCAGAGTTTCCCAATTTTACTATTGGAAGATTGTTTGCTGTAATTTTAATTAAGGCTAAATCGGTGTTTTTATCCCTTCCAATAACTTTTGCTTGTAATACTCTTTTATCGGTTAAAATCACCTCAATTTTTTCGGCATTTTCTACCACATGGTTATTCGTCATAATATAACCATCATCAGTTACAATTACTCCAGAGCCTTTTCCCATTGGGGCAGGTGTACTTTGATTTGGTGTTGACGGTCTTCTTCTCCCAAAAAAATCTTCAAACATGTCACCAAAAGGATCACCACCCGGGCTACCTAACGACCTACTGTAAGTGGTTCTTACGTGAACTACCCCAGGCGAAACTATAGCAGCGGCCTGTGTAAAATCTAATGCGCCTGTAGATGAAACTGTTTCTGGCGGATTATTAGTGAAGTAAACTTTTTGTCTTTCATCCAAGCTCAAGCCAGATAAAGACTTTTGTTCTAATAATTTATAAGCACCAATAGCAACCGCTCCGCCTACAAAAGCCGTAATTAATGTAATTCCTATTTTTCTCATGTTGTCTTTCATTTTCATATCATTAAGCTTTAAATCTGGTTTCAAAAATAATACCAATTAGACGTTTCATGCAAGAGGATGTTATTTAATTAAGTGTTAAAAAGTGTTAAAATACAATAATGAATCTAAGTGCTTTGTAGAATTAATTTAAATAGGAGAATGATTTGATGCTAAGATTGTTTTAAAGGAAATTTTATTGATTTTTGTAAGCAAATGACAAGCATGAACGTATCTTTTTTTAAATATCAGGGAGCAGGAAACGACTTTATTATGGTAGATAACCGTGATTTAGCTTTTAATCACCATCAACCAGCCCGTTTAGCTCGTTTATGCGATCGTAGATTTGGAGTAGGTGGCGATGGAATTATGTTTTTAGAATATGCTGAAGGCTTTGATTTTAAGATGGTTTATTATAATGCAAATGGGCAACCGAGCAGCATGTGTGGTAATGGCGGAAGATGCATTGTTGCTTTTGCAAAATATTTAAATGTGATTAATATCGAAACTAATTTTTTGGCAGTTGACGGCGCACATTATGCCAAAATTTCAGATTCTGGCGATTGGGTAAGCTTACAAATGATTGATGTGGAGACCGTTAATAAAGACGGAGGGGCTTATGTAATCAATACTGGCTCTCCGCATTATGTGAAATTTGACTTGGCTGTTGCCGATAAAAACGTGTTTGCAGAAGGTAGAGCAATTAGATACAACGACACCTATAAAGCCGAAGGCATTAACATTAATTTTGTGGAAGACAAAGAGGATCATCTTTTTGTGCGTACTTATGAACGTGGCGTAGAAGACGAAACCTATGCTTGTGGTACAGGAGTTACCGCTGTTGCTTTAGCAAATGCGATAGCAAAAAATCAAATTGGTAAAATTGAAACCCCCATTAAAGTTTTGGGCGGGGAGTTAACTATTAAGTTTGATTATGATGGAAAAAAATTCACCAATATTTTCTTAGAAGGACCGGCAAAATTGGTTTTTGTAGGGAATATTGACAGTTAAATTTTTGAAATATTAAATCGTAGTTCGTTTAAAATACTTCAAATGGTTTTTCTGCAGAAATTAGCTTTTCCCATAGCCTTGGTGTTTCGGCAAGTTTTTCTGTAGCTAGTTTTTCTATTTGACTATTATTTGCACTTTGATTTTGTAGCTTAATATGTAGGAATTGTGGCTGTGTGATGGGCTTTCCTATTTGCGAAACAATATAAACCTGAGCTTCATCAGCAAAACAACTTTCAACAATAGTTTTACTTAAATCAAAAGCAAAGTGGTTATAAATTTTACCAATGTGGCTGATGGGATTTTTACCCGCAACGGCTTCTAAACTCATTGGGTGGTAAGGGGTAATTAAGCCATTAATTCGGTTTCCTCTGCCTACTTCACCATCATCGCCGGCTTCGGCACTTGTACCAGATACGGTAAGGTAAATACTTTCTGTTTGGTAATTATCTGCAGTGTTAATTTCAATGAGTTTGGGGTCTATTTTAAATGATGCGGAGATGAAGTTTTTTACCGCTGTAATTTTTTGTTGATAATCAGCAATATTTGAAATGAAAAGATCTATTATAGCAATAGCAATGGTAAAGTAAATGCCGGCAGGAGTGTTTATGCCCATCACTTTAATATCTTCGCCAACGAACGGAAATTTTTGTTTAATAGATTTACTATTGAGTAAAAGCTCAATTTCTAAAACATTTTTTTGCAGCAAAGAATATGGATAATAGGCTACTCCAAAAGAAGAATCATTTGCCAACGGGACTTGACCTTCTTTAAAGCGTTTAAAAAGGTCAACCAAATCATTACTGCCTTTTCTAATTTTAGTGATGATGTTGATGTTTTTATCTGTATCAAGAAAGCGGATATTTTTTTTGAGCCAGTTTTTTGAAGCTTCTTCTGCTATTTCATTTAAAGGGATTTTCTTTCCTTTTACTTCGGTGGTGGCTCTTCCGGCTAAAATGAGTTCTATAGGATCTAGAATTTTTCCGCCCCTATAAGCAGTTTGGGAGCTTCCGCCAATTAATAATGCTTTATCTACATTATGATGTAAAATGCCGCCAAATTGTTCCATATAGTATTTGCTTAAGGCAATAGAAACTTCTTCGGCAATGCAATCACAAATGGTATCTGGATGTCCAATTCCTTTACGCTCCACCATTTCAAAGGAAGAGATTTGTGCTTGTGCCTGTATGAGTATGTTGTTTGCCATTTTTTGCTTTATTAAAAAACGGAGGTAAATTCTATATCGGTAGATTGATATAAATGTAGTTAAAAGGCTTGGTTTTGAGAATGATTTGTATTCTCCAGAAATTTATTTGCAGATTTTATAAAACGCTTAGGAGGGAATGGGAAATAGAAGCAAAGGCCTGAGTACTATAAACCGGATAATAGCGATATCCTTTTTTATGCTTTAGGCCTTTGCTTGGGTTTAAAAAAGATTTAGCGGTTAGCCGGACTAGCGGAGCATATGGAAAACAGCCGCTGCTTTTCTAAATCAAAAATTTTTAATTCATAAAACTACCATCACCTCTTCTAATTAAGGTTCTATTGTTATTACCTATCGCACCAGTCCATTTTTGTAAATTCATACTTAGGTTAAGCATTACATAACGGCTGTTAGGGTTGGTTAATGTTTCAGTAAAACCTAAACCGTTTTGGGTTCTGTTGATGAAGTTGTTTTGATTCAATAAATCATAAGCTCTTAATTGTAAAGAACCTTTGTTTTTGAATACCCTCACTTGCAACATGGTGTTAATGATGAATGGGTTGGTGGTAACGTTGTTACTAATTCCGCTTACGTAGTTTTTGCTTAAAGCAAAACCAAATTGATAGATTTTAGCGAAGTAGATGTTACCGTCTAAACTTAGCGCCCAAATTTTTTGGGTAACATCATTTGAACGAGCTAATGAATAATCGGTTTTATTGTAATCAAATGATGCGTATGGATTCACATCAAACCAAGGTTTAGGCGTCATACGTGGTCCAAAACTGTTTTTGAAACCCCAAGTTTTTGCAGTGTTTACTTGATTATTACTCATTGAAACATTGTTTGAGTTGACAACATTCCCTGAAAAGTTTAGGCTATATTTTCTGTTGGCTAGCTGTTTTGAAATAGAGTAATCTGCATTATTGTTTCTGTTACCGTTTAGGTTAACATATTGTGTTTCGTTTCTGATACTGAAACTTGCATTTGGACCAGAATCTCTAATTTCTAAAACGTTGCTCACTACTTGGTTTTCTGTAAAAGAAGTGTTCAAGCTTAATTCATAATTTATCCTTGAGTTAGCGATGTAATTACTGTATTGGCTGTTTATATTATGTGCAAATGCTACGCGTAAATTAGGATTACCCACAATGGTGTTTTGCGGATTAGAAACGTCTCTAACTGGTTGAAATTGGTTAAATTGAGGTTCACTTGCTCTACCATTATAGTTTAAAGAGATTCGGTGTGTACTAGAAAGCCTTACTTGCAGACGAGCAATGGGTATTAATTTAAAATATTGTTGGTCTGATGTATTACCTAAACTTGATTTTGTACCTGTTAATGAGGTGTTAATTCCCGTTAGACCTAAAGAGAAATTGAATAAGCTGTTATTGGTGCCATATCTGTAATTGATAGAGTTACGGTATTGTGTAAACTTGTACTCGAAGATATTGCTTAAGGAGTCTAGTAGGGTAAACTCTCCGGTATTTTCTATATCGCTGGTTAAACGGCTATTGTCATAACCCCTTTTTTCAATATTAGAATTAAATTCTAAACGAGATAATTTACCCAAAGGTTCTGTATAAGTTAAGCTTCCGCGAAAGTTGTTTTGTAAATTATTTACCTCAATAAAACGATTGAAAGCAGTGGTTCTATTTAAATTTCTATCAAAAACGTTATTAAACTGCTCGGTACCGCTATCATTTTGCTGTTGCCCAACAGTTGCCTCAGCAGAAAAAGTTCTGTTTTGGGTTTTAAATATATGTTGGTAAGCGATGGTTCCACCAATGTTAGGACGAGTATTGCTGTTGCTATTACGATTAATCTGATCTTGGTTAATTAATCCTTGTTGAAAGTTTGTTGAACTGCTAAGACCCGTGGTGTTCACAAAATTTAGAGTTGGAGAAAACTGAATATAGTTTGCGCTATCTAAAGCGTATTCTATTTCAAAGCCAATGGTGTGTGATTTATTTAAAGTTTCATTTAAAGCGTCTCTGTTGGAATTGGTTATGCCAAGCGTACTAAATGTTTGAGAGTTACTAATTGTATTTGTATTGTTATCTACATAATTAAAAGTGTAGTTAGCTAAAAAGTCTAATTTGGTTCCAAATTTATCACGGTAAGTGAATGCTGGTGCGGTTCTTAAATTGGTTCCGCCGGTTGCGTTACCGCCTCCGCCGCCACCAAATCCACCACCGCTTCTTCCGCCACGGTTAGATGCGCCGCCTAAACG
>JBILPO010000280.1:0-3538 GCA_044373805.1 Pelobium sp. | reverse complement strand
CTGCGGACAGCGGACAGCCGACTCTTTTTACCCTATTATGACTCCACATAAGCACTGCGGACAGCGGACTTCCTACTTTCGACTTTCGGAAACCCCGGCAGATTCAAAACTAGCCATTTCATTTAAAAAATTAACCGATGCTTGGATTAACGGGAGCGCTAAGGCAGCTCCAGTTCCTTCTCCTAATTTCATTCCTAAATTTAAAAGAGGATCAGCATTGAGGTAATTGAGCATTTTACGATGTCCGTTTTCATCTGACTGATGAGCAAAAACACAATAGTCTAAGATATAAGGATATAAAGCATGAGCAATTAAAAGGGCAGAAGTCACAATAAATCCATCAACAACAATAATCATTTTTAACTCGGAAGCTTTTAACATGGCTCCGCAAATCATGGCAATTTCAAAACCTCCGTAAGTTTTTAGAACAGCTAAAGGTGTTATCGTTTGATGATTGTTCATTGCTTTTGAAAGAACCTCGATTTTGTTTTTTAAACCTTCATCATCTAAACCGGTTCCTTTGCCTGCGCATTCATTTATTGGGATGTTAGTAATCTTGCTCATCATGATGGCCGCGGCAGAAGTATTACCAATTCCCATTTCGCCAAATGCTAAACAATTACTTCCTTTTTTGTGAATTTGATTTACTAAATCTGCGCCAGCTTTAATGGCTTTCTCAACTTCTTTATCACTCATTGCCGGCTCCTTCAAAAAGTTTTTTGTCCCAAAATTGATCTTCAAATTTTGGATAGGAAGGTTAGTGGGAAAGTTATAATTTACACCTGCATCTACTACTAAAATATCCCATCCATTTTGTTTAGCAAATACGTTGATGGCAGCTCCACCCGAAATAAAATTCATCACCATTTGCCAAGTCACATCTTGTGGATAAGGGCTTACACCTTCAGCAACAATTCCATGGTCTCCAGCAAAAACTACTAATGTAGGATAGGAGATTTTTGGACTTAAAGTTTGCTGAATTAATCCAATTTGAATGGCCAAATTTTCCAACTTTCCAAGGGCACCAATTGGCTTGGTTTTAAAGTTTATTTTATGTTCTAAATCTTTTTTAAGAGGAGCGTGGATAGGCGTAATTTGATAAGATTTGAGCATATATTTGGTGTTTTTGAGCCTCAGAATTATATTTTGTTATATTTTTTAAATATTTATATATCAATAAGTTATAATATTTATTTTTAGTGTTTATTTATTTAAAGAGCAAAAAGCATTGTGTAATCTAATTAATAGCCAAATAATATTCTGTTCAACTAGCTTATTATACATAACTATCTATTTTATAGGTATTTATGTAATTTATATAAAATATCAATTATAACGTTTGTAGGCTTCTATAAAATCCTTTCTCATGCCAGTAAAACGTTCTACAACGGCAGAAATAAATGCTTCATCAAGGATTTCAAATACGCCATCAATTCCGTTTAAAACATCCATTTCTGACAGCTTATAAGTTTGCTCTAAAGTGCCTTGTTCAAACTTAATAAGGTACTTCATATTCATAGAAAAAATAGAAATTTTACAATCGGGATGTGGCAATTCTGCAACTACTCTCATACGCTTTTTTGATTTAAAAAAATGATTTGAAGATTTGAAAATTTGATGATTCTTATCTTGTGTTTTACTCTTTGATCTTTACTCTTTTCTCTTCTATAATATTGGATCAATTCCATTTAAAGTTCCTTCGCTTTTTAAGATTTTAAAGCGGGCAAAAAGCTCTTCGCTATACCAGTCTTCTTTACGTGTTAACTTAATCACTTCGGCATGGGCGGCATCGCGATAAGCAAATTGTTTGACATCTTCTAAACTATCCCAAACAGAGAAGGTAGCCTGCATAAAAAATGGAGCTTCGCCAATTCCTACGGAAGTAATAAAGCCTTTAGCATCGCCCATAATGGCTGATACTTTAGGTACGTTTTTCCAGAAGTTTTTGAGTTTAGTTGGTCTAATGGTAGCTCTGGTTAACACGCCAACCCTTCCTTCATGTCCTTTAATTTTAGGTTGGCCAAATGGTTCTTTGCCGCTCCATTTACCATGCGCTTCGGTAGGTTCTAATAAAACAGTCCATTGTTCCTCACATAAAGCTTTCCACCATTTGGCGATAAACGACTTGGATTGGAATTTTCTAAAGCTTTCTTCACTATCCCAAACGGCCATTAAGCCCCATTGCTGGTAATCTGGGTTAATATCAAAGGTTCCGTTTTTACCGCAGCCTAAGAGTTTCCAAAAAGTACAAGAGGGGGTAAACATCAGTGGGAACCGATGTAGAGCCATTGCTATAAAAGCAAGTGGAATAAATTTTTTAGGATACCTAACAATGGTTAATGAAACGATCATGTGCAGCTAATTTCCGAAAAATTAAGCACAAGCCCTTCACTACGTTGATAAGTAGTAGATTGTGGATACTTTATTGAATTATTTCTTTAGTTCTTATCAAACTATTTGATAAGTATTTCTCTAAAGCGAGATTAAGCAACAATTATTTCAAAGTTTAAAATCTTTTAACTCTGTGTTCTCCTCGTCTTCTGCTGTTAAAATCCATTTACTTAAAAGTTAAACCTCTATTTGCTATGTGGTTAAAACTTTAAAAGTCAAAAATATCATCCCCAATTGGCGGGCCATCAGGCATTGGCATTGGTTCGGCTATTTTAAACGTTTCTGGATGTTGCTCATATTGTAACGTTATCGCATTCATCTGTAAGTAAAGAGCTCTTTCGTAATCGGGTAAAAAGCCATTAAGTTGTTGACCTATATAAACTTTAACGTCGTTAATTGCAAACAATACTTTACCTTTTACATTATCAGGCACTTTTGGAGTAGCTACTAAACCTAATAGTTGTTTATAAGTAGAAATTGCTACCATTCTAGAAATTTCGCCATTAAAATCTTCTTTAGCGTCTGCTCTGTTTGTGATATTTTGCTTTAACAGTTCTTTCAGTAAATCTTCAAATGCAGGTTGATTCTTATCTCTAGCATGGTGTTGTATAGTTCTTTCAGCTCTTTCTGGATTTAAAATGAATTTTAACGTGGTATTAGTTAAAGATTCTGCGGCAGCCAAAGGATCAAAAGTAAGTCCGGTTGCAGATTTAAAAGTTTCTCTTGATCTTGGATATCCTATTGGTCTGGGTGGGATTTTGGCAATTAAATCTTCTGGTAAGGCTAAAGCATCTGGTTTTAAGGTGCTTAATAAGGTTTTAAAAGCTTTAAGTTGCACCGCCGGATCAATCATTTCTGTCACCATTTGTCCATCACCTTTTAAGGCATAAGAATAGTTTAAACCACCAACAACTTTAGAAGTTGCTTCAATTTGGTATCTATGTAAAAGATAGATAGGTACTAAAACTTCTTCTATAGTAGCCATAGGCGTACCGTTTGGAATGGCATTTTCTGAGAATTTGTTTAATAAAATCTTTCTGTATCTTAATAAATTATCTAATTGCGAGGTGGCATCAGTTCCATCATCCCATAAATGTGCTAAAGGATGAGCGCTCCCCTCGGCTCTGGAATCAGCATCAGAAATAAA
>JBILPO010000279.1:0-3541 GCA_044373805.1 Pelobium sp. | reverse complement strand
TCGCTTAAATCTCCAATTGTAATTTTTGTACATGGATCTGGTCCTGGAGATATGGATGAAAGTATTGGCCTACAAAAACCTTTTAAAGATATGGCCGCCGGTTTAGCTTCTAAAGGAATTGGATCTATCAGATATGTAAAAAGAACCGCCTTATATGGGCAAGAATTTGACAAAGCCTTTACCACCAAAGAAGAAGTTACAGATGATGTTTTAGCTGTTATAGAATTTGCTAAAACCGTACCCCAGATTAATGCCGGAAAAATTTATGTGTTTGGCCATAGCTTAGGCGGTATGTTAGCGCCCAGAATTGCAACCATTAATTCAGAAATTAAAGGAATTATCTTAGCTGCAGCGCCCGCCAGAAAGCTTCAGGATGTCTCGGTAGAACAATATAAATATATGTTTACGCAAGCTAAAGACACTACAAAAGCAGGCAAAGAAGCTTTAAATAAAGCCATAAAAGACGTTAATTTCACCAAAAGTATTACTAATACTAATTTCCCCGCCGATTCTGTAATTTTAGGTTTACCTGCAGCTTATTGGGCTGATTTAAATTCACTCGACCAAATAGCTTTAACCAAAAAACTTAAAATCAAAACCTTTATTATTCAAGGGGGGAACGATTTTCAAGTATCGGCTCAAGATTTGAATTTATGGATTACTGGTTTAAAAGGTAAAAAAGAGGTGCAAACCAAGCTTTATCCAATGCTTAATCATTTATTTTCTTTTGTTAGTGAAAAAGGTACAGTAGCACAATATCAACAAATTAGCCACGTAGACCAACCCGTTATTGACGATTTGGCGAATTGGATTTTAGAAAAATAATGAACTTAAAAGCTTTTATAAATAATCCTTATCAGGAAAACACCTACATCGTTTATGATGAAACAGGCGACTGTGCTATTATAGACCCCGGTATGTACAACGCTGCAGAGCAAAATGCAGTCGTAAAATTTATTAAGGATAACAATTTAAACCCTGTTTTACTGCTTAATACACATTGCCATATAGACCATGTGTTGGGTAATAAATTCATTTTTGATCAATATGGTTTAAAGCCGCAATGCCATAAAGGCGAATTGGCTCTTTTACATGCTATTCCTTCTTATGCGCCAATGCAGGGGATAAATTATGAAATATCGCCAGAGCCAGAAATTTTTTTACCTGAATTTGGAACCATTAAATTAGGAAATTCTACCTTAGAAATTCTGTTTGCACCTGGCCATTCTCCAGCCCATCTTTGTTTTTACAGCAAAGCTGATGGCTTTTTAATAGGTGGAGATGTGCTTTTTAAAGGAAGCATTGGGAGAACCGATTTACCCGGCGGAAATTTTGATGTTTTAATCAGCAGCATAAAAAATCAATTATTCACATTACCAGATGAGGTAAAAGTATATTCTGGGCATGGACCATTTACCACCATAGGTTTTGAGAAATTATATAACCCTTTTTTAAATTCCTAAATTTTGAATACTGCTTTCTACATAGCTAAAAGGTATCTTTTTTCAAAAAAATCTACCAACGCCATCAATATCATTTCGGGTATTTCTATGTTGGGCGTTTTTGTAGGAAGCGCAGCTTTAATTATCATTTTATCGGCTTTTAATGGCTTAGAAACTTTAGTAATTTCTTTATCAAATACCCTAAATCCCGATTTAAGAATTGAGCCTGTAAAAGGCAAAACTTTTGACCCAAATAATAGTGTTTTATTGTCTTTTAAGAAAAATTCTGCCGTTGCAAATTATACAGAAGTATTACAAGAAAAAGCACTTTTAAGGTATGATGGACAACAATTTATTGGGCAAATTAAAGGCGTGAGTGCCGATTTCTTAAAGAACAAGGAGCTAGATTCTATCATCACACAAGGTGTGTTTTTATTAGAAGAAGAAAACGGACAAAATTACGCTGTTATAGGTCTGGCGGTGCAATATACTTTAGGGGTAAACATTAATGACCATTTACGTTATTTAGAAATTTATTCGCCTAATAAAAAAACTAGCTCTGGTTTAAATCCATCAGATGAATTTGTTTCTAGATATCTATTGCCTGTAGGTGTTTTTCAATCTAACCAAGATTCTGATAACGATGTAATTATTCCGTTAAATGTAGCCAGAGAATTACTTGGCGAAACAAAAAATATTAGCTCTGTTGAAGTTATTTTAAAAAACCCAGAAGAAGCTCCACAACTTAAAAAAGATTTGCAAAGCAAGTT
The DNA here is from genome assembly GCA_044373805.1 of Pelobium sp. Taxonomy (GTDB): domain Bacteria; phylum Bacteroidota; class Bacteroidia; order Sphingobacteriales; family Sphingobacteriaceae; genus Pseudopedobacter. The sequence continues at coordinate 1,329 of JBILPO010000279.1, read as the reverse complement.
GGGCGAAAACTTTAAAGTAAAAGATAGAATACAACAAAATGCCCTTCTGTATAAAATTTTGAATTCCGAAAAATGGGCCGTTTACCTTATTTTAACTTTTGTTTTATTAATAGCCACCTTCAATATTGTAGGCTCTTTAACCATGCTGGTGATTGATAAACAAAAGGATATAGCCGTTTTAAATAGTTTAGGTGCAGACAAAACGATGATTAGGCAAATATTTTTATTTGAAGGCTTAATGATTTCTTTTATTGGCTGTGTAATGGGATTATTGCTTGGCGGATTATTTTGCTTTCTACAAATTCAATACGGTTTTATCACCATGTCACAAGAAAACATGGTGGTAAGTGCTTATCCAATTACCCTAAAACTAATAGATTTTATATTGGTGTTTTTCACCGTTTTTGTGATCTCTTTTATAGCGTCGCTCATTAGCTCCAGATTGAGTGTTAAACGCTTTGAACAATTAAAGCAGGCTTTGTAATTTTATTTTTTGAAGCTATTCCTGCTATCTATTTATACTGCACAGGGCCTTTTATTCACCTAGCCGGTATCCATTGCTATCAGGGCTAAAAAACGGCAAATAAGAATGTTCCTTTTTATAATTGCGGAGAGACCATGGTCCTTAAATCTACATTTTTGAAAATTAAACAACGCAGGGTCAACTAAAGCGAGACCCTGCTTGGACGGAAATTTACTTTGAAAAAGATCCCGTTTTTAAAGCAACATCATACTAGTAGGCGTCTAATTTGTAACTAAAATGCACTGAATGAAATTAAATAAACGTGGGTGAAGCGGCACCCCACAGTAGTGATGGGCTTATTGTGTATTGGGAAACTGTGGAGTATAGCGTAAAACACGACTGGCAGAAATAATAAAACTGTGCGGTTGCTTTTCCAAATTATTTTATCTTTAGTAAAAAGATTTTATCACGGCTGAATATTTGAATAGGCTTTAATTATTATATTTAAAGAATGGACGAAAACCCTCTTCCTCAAAAAAAGCATACCCTAGTAAAATGGTTAATGAGTTTTTTGGGGTTATTCATTATTATTCTATTGGCTTTGGCATGGTATATTAACTACCGTTGGAAGCCTTTGCTTACGTCTATTATTCAAAATACGGTAATTTCAGCAACAGATAGCTTATACAATGTGCATTTTTCTAATATAGAAATCAACATTATATCTGGAGGCGTTAGTATTGATAGTATTGAAGTGACTACAGATTTGCGAGTTTACCAAAAATTAATTAGACAAAAAGTAGCACCAGAAAACATTATCAATTTAAAAGTGACTAAGCTTACGCTTAAAAATGTTAATCCTATTA
>JBILPO010000278.1:0-3549 GCA_044373805.1 Pelobium sp. | reverse complement strand
AATTCTACTTGTGATGAACTTAAAAAATATTTTAATTTTCATAGTGTGTGGTTTGATGCTAAGTTCATGCGTATCCAAAAAAAAATATGACACCGTATGGTCTGATTTTAATACCTTGGAAAGTTCTTATAATGAAGTTCAAGTTCTTTGTGATCAATACCAAGATTCTACCCGTATTTACAAAGACCTATCGAAGAGCTATCAATCGCAAATTGATATGCAAAAATCTACTAATGATGTTTTGGTTGATCAACTAAAAGAACTTTCGGTAATCACCAATTCGCAGGCCGAAAGCATCAAAAAATCATTAGATAATATTGGCGATAAAGATGCTTACATCCGAAATTTGCAAGCCTCAATGAATAGGAAAGATTCTCTAAATATGATTCTAGTATTGAATTTAAAAGGAGCTATTGGCGATATTAATGATGAAGATATTGATATCAAAATAGAAAAAGGAGTGATATATATAAACATTTCTGATAAACTACTATTCCGCACTGGGAAGTATGAAGTGACTGCAAAAGCGAGTGAAATATTGGGTAAAATAGCCAAGGTGCTAATCAACCATCCCGAAATTGAATTTATGGTAGAAGGACATACTGATACCGTTCCTTACCGTGATGGGGTGCTTTTAGATAATTGGGATTTAAGTGTAAAACGTTCTACATCGGTAATTAGAATATTGCAGCAAAAATATGATGTACCCGCAACAAGAATGGTAGCAGCTGGCCGAGGAGAATATATTCCTGTAGCATCCAATTCAACTGCATCTGGAAGAGCTTCTAACAGACGTACAAGGATTGTAATTCTTCCTCAATTAGACCAATTTTTTAAACTATTAGAACGGCCTCCTTTAGCTAAATAATGTTGGGTTCCTTTAACCTGTTACTTTTAAAAATATTTGCGAACACGATCTTTTGTTACCCTGAACATGATTAGGCTGTTTGAAAGTGTTTTAGACTTACCCTTTAGTGGTATGTTCTGCAGCCATAGACAGAGTGGTTAACACAAACCTTCCTAAACAAAGACAAAAAATGAAAGAATAACACACATAAAAAAACATAAATTATTCATTTATAATAACTTAAAAAAATAATAGAAAAGAAACAATTTGATATAAAAAAGCCCCTTACAAGCTGGTAGGGTCACTGGTTCGAACACCGTATCTCCCATTAAAAGCCGACAATAGTCGGCTTTTTTAGTTTACTTATTTTCTAAATTAACACCTAATCCTATGTTAAAATATAAATAGTTAATTTAAATAAAATTAATTATCAGCATACCTTATTTAAGGTATAAATGTCTCCCGATTCATTTGTAATATTGAAATTTTAAAATCTTGTCATAAGTGATACTTTTTTAAACTCTTGACTCCTTACATGATATAAATTACGATTAGATGAAAGAACAATTACCCGCTCTACTTACATCCTATATTAAAAATTTAAATAGAAAATATTCATTTTCAATCCTACTCATTACTTTAATAGTAATTTTTAATAGTTCGTATTCTTTTGCTCAAAAAAGCAATAAAATAGCTCCTGGCTTTCAATACCTGATAGACGCTGAATTAAAAAAGGTGATAAATCAAATTGGAATTCAATCAAAAGATCAATTAGATAAGGAAAGGGACGATGCTTCTCCCGAATTATATAAAATATCTAATTTAAAAGGATTAAACCCCAAAACAGGTCAATATGAGGATGGATATATCTGTATTATTTACACTAAATCTCCCGAAATTCTAAAAGCAAAAGGAATTGCAGTTCAAAGTATTTACCCATCGTTTGTGACTGCATGGGTTACGTTAGCTCAAATTTCTGAATTAGCTGATCTTCCTGAAGTTACTTTTGTTGACCTCCCGCAATTGGTGACACCTAGTAATGATGTTTCTGTAGGGTCGAGCGGAGCTTCTCTCCTTCATAACGGAAGACTTAATAATACTGTTTATAAGGGGGATGGAGTAATTGTGGCTATAGTTGATTCTGGGATTGACTGGGATCACCCTGATTTTAGAAATGCTACTGATCAAACTAAAAGTAGAATTTTACGCATTTGGGATCAAACCATTTCGCCAATTGCGGGTGAAAATTCTCCAACCGGCTTCTCTTACGGTGTAGAATATACTCAAGCTCAAATAGAAAACGAAATTGATGGTTCACCAGCTAATTTTGTAAGAGAAAAAGACACCAATGGGCATGGAACACACGTGGCGGGTACAGCAGCAGGAAATGGATCAGCTTTAACAAAATATACTGGACTAGCTCCAAATGCAGATATTGTGGTTGTAAAAGGAGGAAATGGAAGCTTTACGAGTACCAACATTATAAATTCACTTACCTATTTAAAAAACTTAGCCACAACTTTGGGAAAACCAATTGTTGTAAACATGAGTTTAGGAGGGCAATTTAGTGCTCATGATGGAACCGACGCTCAAGAATTAGCAGTTGATGACTTCACAAATTCAGCCGCAGGAAGAATTGCAGTGATAGCTGCGGGAAACGATAATGGAAAAGGTATTCACAAACAAATAGCAATTGCTGCAAATGGAAATGGCACCATTGCTTTAGCAGTACCAACAGCCAGTGCAAGCACTTCAACTGATGTATTTCAATTTTCCCTATACGCAAATGACGCAAGTGCAATAAGCGCCACTGTGACCGCACCTGATGGCTCTACGGCCACGGTCAATTCTGGCTCAAGTGGTCCAATTTCTATTTTAGGGGGTAATGCGACTGCAAACTTTGCCAATTACATAGACCCTGCTAGTGGGGATAGAAAAGTGAATTTATATGTTGTGCGGTCAAATAATTCGACTAATCCAGCAGGGAATTGGACTATAAGCCTAACAAATATGACGGGAAATTCCCTCACTATTGATGGTTGGTTAAACTACAAAGGCCCTGATTTTGCAAATACGTCTATTACGTCTGGAGATAGCAACTATTTAGTTGCTTCACCAGGTTGCGCAACCACTGCAATAACCGTTGGCTCTTATATGGCTAAGTTAGATTGGATGTCATCAGCTGGCTCACCACTAGGTTATGGGTCAGTTACACAGGACAACATATCTAGCTTTAGTTCTATAGGTCCTAGAAGAGATAACGTTCAAAAGCCAGATATAACTGCAAATGGGCAAGCCGTTGCTTCTTGTTTGTCATCAGATTCCAATCTACCAAATACTGACAGCTATATGGTTGTTAATGGTTTGTACAGGATAATGCAAGGCACAAGTATGGCCACGCCAGAAGTAGCAGGATGTGTAGCCCTATTATTACAAATAAATAATACCGCAACATTTTCACAGATTAAAAATGCCATTACCTCCACGGCGACTAAAGATGCATTTACCACCACATTAAACAATAACACTTGGGGGAACGGAAAAATAGATGTGTTCAAAGCCGCATCATCCCAATCTTTTTGCGAACCACTTAATCGTGTAACTTATAGCTATGACGGGTCTTATACATCCGCTAACAACTATCAAATTGATTTAACTTCATTTAAAGCAGCCACAAGATTCACCCCAGATATCACAGGGCA
>JBILPO010000277.1:0-3555 GCA_044373805.1 Pelobium sp. | reverse complement strand
CGGTTGTAAACTTTAAAAATTTACCTATTAATAAAGCTTTTAACCCTTTACAATCTGATACCGTTTTGTTAACGATACAAGGTAGCGGTTGGCAATTGCTTTTCACCAGAATGAGAATTTACCCTAGAGACGTGAGGGTGGATTTAAAATCACTAGAAAGGCGAAATTTTGTCACTTTCTCTGAACAAATAAATAGCATCAATAATTACTATTCATCAGATCAAAAAATCATTAACATACAGCCAGATACACTTTATTTTGATTTTACAACCCGTAAAGTAAAAAAAGTACCTGTTAAGCTCTTAAATGATCTGGTTTTTGTGAAACAATTTGGGCAATCGGCTAAAAATATTTTAAAACCAGACGAGGTAACCATAACGGGCCCTCAAGATCAACTTAATAAAATTAGCTTTTGGCTAACCGATACTTTTAAAAGAAAAGGAATTAAAAGTACGATTACCGATAAGATAAGCCTTCAAAAACCTAAAGAAGCAAATGTTAGCATATTTCCATCTTCCACAGAAATTGAGATTCCGGTAGAAGAATTTACTGAAAAGGAATTATTTGTGCCTATTAAAGTAATTCATAATCAGCAATATTATAACGTAAAGTTGGTTCCTGATAAAGTTAAAATCACTTTAATGGTTTCTTTATCTGATTTTGCTAACGTTACAGAAGAAAACTTTGAGGCTGTAGTAGATTTAAACCTTTGGAAAAATGAAAATGCAAACGAATTGCCTGTTCAAATTATAAAAAAGAAAGCCTTTACTCGAATCCGAAAAATTGAGCCCTTACAAGTTAACTTCATTATCAAGAAATAATGCTTAAAATAGGAATAACAGGTGGGATAGGAAGCGGTAAAACAACGGTATGCAAAGTGTTTGAATTATTGGATATTCCGGTTTTTTATGCTGATGATGTAGCCAAAACATTAATGGTAAAAGATGTTATTCTCATTCAACAAATTAAAGCAACATTTGGTGATGAGGCCTATTTTTCCGACCAAAGTTTAAATAGGAAATTTATTTCTGATACAGTTTTTAATCAGCCAAATCTATTAAAGAAGTTGAACAGCTTTGTACATCCTGCTGTATTTAGGGCTTTTGATACATGGTGCCTGCAACAAAAAGCGCCTTATGTTTTAAAAGAAGCTGCTTTGCTTTTTGAAAGTGGTTCATACCAACAAAATGATTATAATATATTGGTTTCTTGTCCATTGGCATTAAGAATACAAAGAGTAATGCTTAGAGATAAATTAACCCAAGAAAAGGTAATGGAAAGAATAGCGGTTCAACTCCCCGAAGAAACCAAGCAATCTTTAGCTAATTATCTAATTCAAAATAACGAACAAGAATTTATCATTACCCAGGTATTGCAGCTTCATTCGCAATTCCTGCAGAAAGCATTTTAAATGAAAAATGATTTTTTAGTGCAAACGCCACAAGGCTTATACTGCCCTTACGGAGATTTTTACCTCGATCCACTTTTGCCAGTTAAAAATGCTGTAATTTCCCATGCTCATGGAGATCATGCCCGGCCGGGTAACCAAAATATATTTTGCACTTCGGCTACGCAAAAAATTATGCAGCTGCGCTTAAAGAAAAACGCAGGAAAAGATTTTAATACGTACTCTTACCACCAAATTTTTAAAATAGGAGAGGTAAGCATTACTTTTTTATCAGCTGGCCATATTTTAGGATCAGCAATGGTAAAAATGGAATTTGAGAATACCGTTTACTTATTCACCGGAGATTATAAATTACAAGCAGATGAAACCTGCGAACCTGTAGAATTTTGCCAGGCAAATGTTTTAATTACTGAAACTACATTTGCTAACCCGGCGGTTAAACATCCAAATCCAGAGCAAGAAATAGAAAAATTAAATGAGATAGAAAGCAATATTCTTTTAGGTGTTTATGGCTTAGGTAAAGCACAAAGAATTACCCAGCTCCTGCATAAAATTTGCCCTCAAAAAAATGTTTTGTTGCATTATTCAATTTATCCAATCCATCAACTTTATCAAAATGAAGGGATAGATTTAGGTAATTATCAACATTATGATAGAAAAATCATGAAACAGCAAACCAAAAACCAAGTTTACATGGTTCCGCCTTTAACTTTTAATAGCTACAGTAAAGCGCCTAATGTGGTTAAAATATTTGCATCGGGATGGGAAAATTTACAAAAAGGGAATGATCAAAGTCTGTATATCTCAGATCATGCAGATTGGGATGATATTCTCAAAACTATTTCTAGCGTCAATCCGCAAGAAGTGTGGACAATTCATGGTGATGGAAATTTATTAAAAACTTATTTTAGTGATTCTTTAAAAGTAAAGATTCTTTAATGTTAGTTGAGCAAATAGATTATTATATTAATGAAGATGGTAATTTTGTTTTTACAGAGAAATACCATTTACAAAGAGGTTATTGCTGCAAAAATCAGTGTAAACATTGCCCTTGGAATTTTAAAAAGGCGAAGGTTAAAAAAGAAAATAATCAACTAAAATAAACCCAATTTATTCAATAAAATTATGGATTTAGAGAAAGAAATATTTAGCACAAAATTTGTTAATAGTTATCAAAAATCCTCTGTAAACATTATTTTCACATATAATTGGTTAAATAATTTGATCAAGTCTGAATTAGATAAATACAATATAACCAATCAGCAATTTAATATTTTAAGAATTTTGAGAGGTCAGTACCCTCATCCGGCAACGGTAAATATTTTAAAAGAAAGAATGTTAGATAAAATGTGTGATGCCTCAAGAATTGTAGACAGGTTGGTCCAAAAAGAACTGGTTACCAGAACCGTCAATAAAAAAGATAGAAGGGCTGTAGATATTCTCATTACCCAGAAGGGCTTAGAAGTTTTAGATGGAATACAAATGGAAGACGCCATTATTGATAATTTAAAAAACAACATTTCTGAAGAGGAAGCCAAAATGCTTTCTAACCTTTTAGATAAGTTTAGAGGATGATTTTTTTTGGAAAAGCCATTTCAGTAACCTTTTAAAAAACTGCTAGTCCGGCTATTCTCTACAAGTTTTGCCCCAAAACACAAAGCCAACTCCGCAAAAGCTTTCCGTTGCTATCCGGTTTATTTTACTTCTTTCAATGCAATTAAAATTAGACTAAGCACTAAAATAATATTACAAGTTCCAATTTTTTATTAATAATGCTTTTTGTTTTTTTGATTGTAATCATTTAGCTCTGTGACCTTCGTATACTTCATGGTTAATTTTTTTTCATTCATAAGAATTTCATTTTATTGTGTTTATAAGCTTTTGTTTAGATGTTTTTTATAGCCACAGAGATTCATTTAGAGGACATGAAGTAAAAAGATAAATCCTTTATAAATAAGACATAATTACGCTTTAAGTTGGGTAAAAATCTTTTGCTTAATTTGGGTAAAAACTAGTGACCAATAAAAAAGCCTGCTAATGCAAGAGCCACCCCAGTTAAAACAGCTACAGTTTTTTTGATGCTAAATTTATGATCTACAGAAGATTCAAATAAAATTGTGGTAGATATATGTAAGAAAATTCCAATT